>JBMTIF010000321.1:0-3654 GCA_049437045.1 Alphaproteobacteria bacterium
GGCAAGCGCGACGATTTGACTTTTGTTGTCCGCTAGACCTGACTTTTCACCCCTTCAACCCACCTGAGTGGCTATGAGAACAATCTTCCTTATCCTGACGATGGTCTTCCTGATTGGAACCCTCGTTACCATGCTGCTCGGGGCCTTTTCGATGGGCCGGGGCGGAGACTTTAACCAGAAGTACGGCAACCTGCTGATGCGGGCGCGGACCGTGTGTCAGGGCGGCACCATCGTCTGCCTGCTGCTGATGTTTTTCAGCAGTCGTTCAGGAGCCTGAGAATGGTCGAACTGTCGCGGATTTACACCAAGGGCGGTGACCGTGGAAAAACCAGCCTGTCCACTGGCACACGCGTAGCCAAATACGATTTGCGTGTTGATGCTTACGGCACAGTTGATGAAGCCAATGCCGTGCTGGGGCTGGTGCGATTGCATCTGGGTGATGCGCCAGACCTGGATAAGATCATCGCGCGGGTTCAAAACGACATGTTCGATCTGGGCGCTGATCTGGCAACGCCGCTGGATGCCGAGCTGTCCTATGAGCCTTTGCGCGTGACTGAGGGTCAGGTCGAGAAGCTCGAACGCGACATCGACCACTACAACGACCGGCTGGAGCCGCTGAAATCCTTCATCCTGCCCGGCGGCAGTGCTGCCGCCACGCAATTCCATCTGGCCCGCACGGTTGTCCGACGCGCAGAGCGTTTGACGGTGGAGTTGGGCGACAAGGTCGACATCAATCCGGAATCCATTCGTTACCTGAACCGGCTTTCAGACCTGATGTTCGTGCTGGCGCGAATTTGTAACGATGATGGGCGCGCGGACGTGTTGTGGGTGCCGGGCGCGTCCCGGGACTGACACCCTAAGCGGCAATGGGCGCTTTGCCTTCGCGATAGGACAGCTTTTGCATTTCCATGAGCCGGCTTTGCGTGCGCAAAAAAGGCTGCATGTCATGCGGCTCAAGGTTCACCAGCTCCGGTATCGGTGCGGCGGAGCGGGCGAAAAGACAGGTTCCGGCCTCGTAAAAAACATCGATCATGATCCGGAACCGCTCACCGCTATCACGCGTGTTGTAGCGGATCTGAGGAATGCCATCGATGAACACCCGGTCAAAGGACTGCGAAATCAGCAAGTAGTCGTCTCGGCCCAGCGGCTGCTCGCACAAGTCAGCGTAGCGGAACAGGGCGGTGCGTCCGGCGGCCTCGGGCACATTGACCGTGCGTCCCAGAACTGAAAGCTGAGCCGGCTCACCCCGGCTTACCTTTGCTTCGCGCTCAAAGCTCAAACGAAACGCGCGTGCGGTCCGGGCATCAAGCGGTGCCAACCATGCTTCGGTCTCAGCGCCCAGACGCAGTCGATAGTCTTGCGCGTGGTCGAGGTTGACCACGTCGAATTCTCGTTCGATTAACTCAATCGTCGGCAGGAACAATTCACGCTTCAAGCCACCAGCGTACAAATCGCCCGGTGCGTCGTTCGACGTGGTGATGACCGTTACACCCTCGTCCAGCATGACCGATAGAACCCGCCCCAGCAGCGTCGCATCGGCAATGTTATTCACGTAAAACTCGTCAAAGCACAAAACCTTGGCTTTGCGGGCCTGAGCCCTTGCGAAACGCGCTGCCGTATCGCCTCGCGTATCTCCGCGGCTGCGACGTGCATGAATGTCTGCGTGAAGTTCGCTCATGAATTCGTGGAAATGACGCCGCTGTGCCTGTTGCGGACCCAAGGCCTGATAAAACAGGTCCATAGCCGTCGTTTTCCCCCGCCCGACAGGGCCAAAAAGGTACAGGCTGCGGCGCAGAGCTTTTGCCGCTTCACCTTTGCCAGCCGTGCTGCGTCCACCAAACAAACGCCCAATCCACCCCATCACGCCACCACTGCGCCCCTGCCCATCCGCCTGCGCCCGCGCCTGTCGACGGCGAAGTGCGCCCGGAGACAGGATCAGTTCCTGATACAGCGTATCCAGCGCTTCGACCGCGCGGCGTTGAGCCGGTTGAGGACGAAGCTCACCGGAGGACAAAGCACGCTCGTAAAGCTCGAGGGGTGAAGTGGTCGTGGTGGACATGAACGCTTGTTAGCCTGAAATGAAAAAAGGGGGAAGTCACCTTCCCCCTTTGTATCCATCACTAAAACGGTGTTGGGATGGGTAAGCCGTTGATGTTGGCCGGTTCGCCCACGGGCAGGTCTAGAATAAACTCCAAGGCGCCATCATCCGCCGGAATGCCAAAGCCGCCAGCGATCGCCAAACCGCCCACAACCTGCTGCAGCGTTTCATAGGTATCGGGGTAAGCTTCGACTTCGCCACTATCGATGGCACCCAGCAGTTCGCCGACCTTTTGCTGTGCTTCAGACACACCCGTAACTCGAATGGTAATCGAACCAGTTGCATAGTTCGGCGGCAACAGCGGGTTTATGGCCAGCGTACCAGAGGCCGTCAGCTCCACCATTCCACCACTGATGTTCGATGGTTGCAGCACCAATGAAGGTGGCGCGGCAAGGAGCGGAGACAGCAGAGCCGCCCCTGCCATAGCCAGCGACGATGGATCAAAGTCGGGGCTCATCATGACTTCCAGCGGCGGCAGCGGAACATTGTCAGCAATCGCCAGGATCATCTCCATCGGAATATCAGCCAGATCAACCTGCACACTGGCATCAGTTGGCAACAGGCCCGGCCCATCCATACCCAAAACCAGACCCACTAAAGTCGGGTCAAACATGATTTCGTCCGTGAAATTCGCCTTGAGCCCGGAGTAGGCGATCAGTTGGGAAATCTTGGCCTGATCGGACTGCATGTCCTGCGTGGTGAAGCTGATATCAGCTGAACCAAGGGACACGTCCACTTCCCCCATTTGAGTGGGTGTTTGTGCGTAGAAAGCGATATCCCGCACGCCGACCAGCAGGTCTGGCAGATAAACCCCAAGCGCAAACTCGATACCATCTGCCAAGGTCAATGAGTTTTCCTGCAGAGCGACCACAGCATCCTTGATCGCCGTAAAGCTGTCGTGGACCAGATAGCTCATGGAAATCTCTCCCGCCGAAAAACCGACCGGCTCGGGCAGGATGATTTTCAAACCGTACAAACTCGCTGAAAGTTCCTGCACATCACCTTCTGCATCAAAATCAACCAGAGAAAGGAAATCGATTCCCTGCATGGATAACTTCAGGCTCTCATCCGCACTTTCTGGCACTTCGACGTTCATCGCGCCCAGCGCGAGTTTCACATCGGAATCATCCAACATGGCAACGGCCCAGTCGAGCAAGGGACCAGCAGCACCCAGATACAGGCCAATCATCGCCATATCAGGCTCGATGAACTCCTCGATACCCATGCCACGGATGCCCTCTGAAACACCACGCAGGATGTCAGCCACGGGCTTCAGGTCATATTGCTGAGCGTAGGTTGTCGTGGCGGAAAGTGCCCCACCTTCAAAATCCAGAAGGGCGTATTCTCTACCATCGTCAGACCAGTAATCTTCGGCCAGCAGCTGCAACCGTCCAATTTCGCCCTCGGACTGCGCGATCTGACCGTCGTGATCGTAGGACCATTGCATCGACATACCATCGAACAAGACCCGCCCATCCGCATCCAGCAGATCGACATCACTGAGCGCCAAAGCCCCCATATCGAAAGAGCCGCTGGCATCGACCTGTTGGGTCTCA
>JBMTIF010000322.1:0-3638 GCA_049437045.1 Alphaproteobacteria bacterium
GTCCAAGAGACCATCAAGGTTTACGTCAAAGGCAGGGATATCCAACGGGGCATCTATCGTGCTTTCCCCAATGATCGCCGCGAAGCCTACCAGACCGATTATCTCCCCATCGCCAATTTGCGGGTTAAGCGTGATGGCGAGCCTGAGAACATCGGAAAGACTGAGATCGACAGCCAATATTACAAAACCTACTTCGGTCAGAGCGACGTAAAGCTGCCGACCAACCGTTTCTATACTTGGCAGCTCAATTACACCGTTCCAAAGGCTATTCTGCAGTTTGATGAATCTGACAATTTCGATTGGAACGTTATCGGGCAGGATTGGGAGTTCCCCATTCGAGAATGGGAAATCGTCGTCCGGTATCCCGCTGGCGCTGCGATCCTTGAAGACAAGGTCTACACCGGCGTTACCAATACGACGACAGCCGTACACCTGAATGAAAAACAGCAAACACCCCGAGAAACAGTTTTGAGGGGATCGGGTCTGGCCAAGAAGGAAGGCGTGACTTACGTACTTCGCTTCTCCCCCGAACTGATCGCTCCTCAACCCGGCTATCCCGTTATAAATCAAGCATATTTCGATGAATTGGAACGTGAGGAGCAACGTCTACTGGAGATGGAGGAAGCCACCCGGCAAGCAGCGGCAGCAGCCTTGACCAAGTTGAAAGCCGAAGAGAGCCTCGAACTTCCCGGAGCACTGATTTTCCTCACGGTTTCTTTGATGTTGTCTGGCGTTAGTTTCTTGGTTTGGGGACGTGTGGGAAAGCAAAAAACGGTCATGCCCGTGGTCATGCCTCAGTTTGACCCGCCAAACATGGTTGGACCCGCAGCCAGTCGATACATCACGCGTATGGGCAATGTGGATCGCCTCAAGTTGCTTGTCACGGGCATCGTCAGTCTCGCCGTCAAAGGGGCTGTGAAGATAGAGGGGCGCAATATCGAAAGGATCAGCCCCAAGGAGTCCAATCTAACGCCCGCCGAAATCGGCATCATGAATGATCTCAACCTTGTGCTGACTGGCAAGTCTTTCAGTATGAAGAACCGAAGCGACAACAAGGCCAAGATGCTGCGTAAGGCCTCGCAGAACATGGTCAAAAGGCTAAAGGACGAATACCGAGATAGCTTCAGGTCCAACTGGCCCTGGTTGCTGGGTTTGATGTTCATTTTGAATCTGGCTTGGTTTCTAGCGTGCGGGCAAATCCAATTATGGATCGTCATCCTGCTGGGCTTTTTTAACCTGCTCTTAACCCTGCTGAGTTTCATCCTTCTTAGAGCCGGCCAAGCTGTCATCAGGCTGCGCAGTATCATATACGGGCTGCTCGCCATCGGGATGCTGGCTCTGACCATGAACTGGAATTCCACTGGCCTCTCGCTGGTCAACATCACCGTCTACGCAAGCTTTCTGGTATCAGCAGCGCTCGTCTTCTTTATCCGCGTGAACATCAACAATTTCTCGCAAGCCGGCGGGGAAATCGAGGCGCACTTACGTGGTCTGGAAATGTACATTCGCGCCGCTGAACGCGGGTCGCTGCAGGACGAACCAGACGCCAGTTTTGAGCACTTTTCGAAAGTCTACCCCTATGCCTTTGCCCTTGGACTGCACACGGTCTGGGCCAACAAATTTGCCAATGAGCTCAAAGCGTGGGCGGCTGAAGGCAGTGATATCGACGGGTACTATGGCCATCGCTGGTATAATGACGATTACTCGTCGTTCGAGCGCAGTTTGGATCGGTTTGAGGACCGGGTGCACAGCTCCGCAAACTATTCCAGCTCGTCATCCGGCTCGGGCGGGAGTTCGTTCAGTGGCGGCGGCGGCGGCGGTGGTGGCGGTGGCGGCTGGTGAGCTGCTCAGCTGAGCAATTTTGGTAAATCGGCCACCGTATCAATGACGAAATCTGCACCTGCGGCTTCGAGCATGGCGGTCGCGGATGCGCGATGGTAATCAAGCTCTTCCTCGGACAAAGCCGCAAATTCTTCGACTGTGAGCCCAACGTGATTGCCGCTCAACGCCACCCCAACAGTTGGACAACCGGCAGCAACGCCTTCGGCTATTCCGGGGGCCGTATCGTCGACTTTGACAACAGCACTGGGCGGGTAAACCCCGAGGTCGACCATAGACTGATACATACCCAGCGGCCCCGGACGGCCAGTCAGCAAGTCATCTGAACAGACGCAATTCAATGGTTTGTAGCCCTGAGCTGCGGCAACAGGCAGAACGCTGTCCATAATCAAGCGGGTGTAACCCGTAGTCGAGCCAACTTTGATACCCCGTCGTTGCAGCTCATCCAGCATTTCGAGCGCGCCGGGGATCAGATCAGCGTGTTGAGCGGCAACCTCCGCATTGATCGGTTCAAACTGCGCAAGAATAGCGTCTATATCGGCATCGGTCGGTGGCTTGCCGTGATGGCGCTCCCATAGCTCAGCGATGCGCGGCTGGTGGATCATGATGTCAATATGGTCGCGCTTGGGCAGGCCCATTGGACCGCGCGCCTCATCCAACGTGACGTCAACGCCAAAGGCTTCAAAGGCGGCAACAAAGGATTTCATGGGCGCGAAGCTGCCAAAATCCACCATGGTTCCCGCCCAATCGAAGACAACCGCTTTGACTTCTGAAATCACGTCACTCTCCTAACTGCCTGGGGAGGCCAGCGCCTTGGCCTGTTCACGCAGGAGAAACTTCTGAATCTTTCCTGTCGACGTTCTGGAAATCGACGTGAAAACAAAGCGGCTGGGGACTTTGTAGCCTGCCATTCGTTCCCGGCACCATTGTCGAAGCGCCTCCGGCTCAACCGCTTCAGACCCTGCGACCAGCTCAATAAAGGCGCAAGGCGTCTCGCCCCACTTTTCATGCGGCATGGCTACGACCGCAGCAGCCTCGATTGAAGGGTGTTGGTACAGGGTGTCTTCAACTTCGATGGAAGAGATGTTCTCGCCGCCCGAGATGATGATGTCTTTTGAGCGGTCTTTGAGCTGGATGTAACCATCGGGATGAACGACGCCAAGATCGCCCGAATGGAACCATCCACCAGCGAAAGCCTTGTGGGTTGCATCCGGGTTTCGGAAATAGCCCTTCATGACGACGTTCCCCCGGAACATGACCTCGCCCATTGTTTCACCATCCCGCGGGACGGGTTGCATTGTTTGCGGGTCGAGCACATCCAACTGTTCAAGCGGCAAGTATCGAACGCCTTGGCGTGACTTCATCGCTGCCTGTTCAGAGGCCGGTAAGTCCGACCATTCCTGCTGCCAGTCATTCACCACAGCCGGTCCGTAAGTCTCTGTCAGTCCATAGAGGTGGGTAACATCGAAACCTGCCTCCTTCATGCCAGCGAGGACCGCTTCGGGCGGTGGAGCGGCGGCGGTGAAGAACTGGACGGTGCGAGAGAGATTGCGTTTGATCTCCTCCGGCGCGGAAATCAGAAGCGACATGACGATAGGCGCACCGCACAGATGGGTGACACCTTCGTCCGCCAGCAAGTTCCAGATCGGCTCCGCCCTGACCTGCCGCAGGCAAACATGCGTTCCAGCAATGGCACTCATGGTCCACGGGAAGCACCAGCCGTTGCAGTGGAACATGGGCAGCGTCCAAAGATAAACCGCGTGCTTGGCCATCGACGTGGTCAGGGCGTTGCCCTGTGC
>JBMTIF010000323.1:0-3623 GCA_049437045.1 Alphaproteobacteria bacterium
TGCTTTTGCGCGAGAAGCGCACGGCGCCCATTGAAGTGGCCTTTACCGAAGTCGACCATCCGTTCAAATCCAAGCTCAAGCGGCGTCCGACCGCGGCCCAATCGCAGGGTTGAATGGATGGGCTGGAAATCGAGACGTGCAGCGATGAAACCAGCTTCGATCCGGGCAAGGTTCAGCGCCTCGTACCCAATAGCACGCAGTCCCCAATCTCGCGACGCCGCCCAAAGACGATCCCACAGGGCTAATCCCGCTTCGTTACTCATCCACAGCTCGTAACCCAAATCGCCCGTAAACCCGGTTCGGGAAATCCACAAGCCGGGTTCTACTTCGGCAAGGTCGAAGGGCTTGAGCGTTGCTGCACTGCCCAAACCCGCTTCTTGCAGGATGGAAAAGCTCGTTGGCCCTTGCAGGGCGAGACCGCTTACCGTGTCGGACTCGTCGACCACTTCGACGTCAAAACCCCAAGCGGCATCAAGCACCCAACCCAGCATCCGTTCCTGACAACAGAGCCTGAAATCCCGATCCCCAAAACGAAATAGGGTGCCGTCGTCGATGACCATGCCTTCTTCATCGCACCACAAGACATAACCAACGCGGCCGGGTTTTATCTTTCGTACATCACGCGTGACCATGCGGTTCATCATGACTTCGGCATCTGGGCCGGTCACACGGTACTTGTGCATAGGCGAGACATCGAAGAGCGTCGCCTGATTGCGAATGGCGAAGTACTCAAACTCGACATTTTCTATGACAACAGGTGACTGATAACCCGCCCAGCTGATCCAGCTCTTGGCTGAACTCAGGGCTTCCAGCCGGGGTTGGAAAACGGTTGGGATAAGGCCCATGGGCACAGCCTCGTCAACCGTACGCTGCTTGACCATTACACCACCCCGTCTTTCAGCGCCTGCAGCGCGCTATTGCGGCCGGGAGCGCCGCTGATATCACCGCCGGGATGCGCAGAGGCACCGCAGAGATACAAACCCTTAACTCCGCAATGGTAATGGGCCATCCCATTGATTGGTCTGACGTTAAGAATCTGGTCGATCCCCATTTCACCATGATGCCAGTGGCCACCAGCGGCGCCCGTTTCTTTTTCGATATCCGCAGGTGTCAGGAGTTCCGCATGCTGTATCAAACCGCTCAAACCGGGGGCGTAGGCCTCCAGCGTTGACAGGGCAGTCTTCTGCACCTCGTCGCGCTTGTCGGCGGTCCAACCACCATCAGGCTGATAGGGCACGTAACTTACAATGGCAGACAGCCACTGCGAGGCTCGTGGATCTTTGGCGTGGGGCAGCAAGATTTCCATCGACGGTGCTGATGAGATGCGACCGTACTTCACTGGGTTAAAGGCTCGCTCGACATACTCAGACGAAGGCGCGATCAACAGTCGCTCACCGTGAAGGTCTTCCGGGAGTTCCTTGAACGATGGAAGGGCGCTCAGCTTCAGATTCAGCTTGGCCGCGGTTCCCTTTGCACGCAGGTTTTTGGCGCGACGGGCAATCTCAACATCAAAATTTTCCAACCCTGCAAGCTGAATTGTCGCCAGTGGTCCGGCACTGGAGAATACCGCTTTTGCCTTCAACGTTGTGCCATCACCCAGCGTTACGCCAACGGCGCAGTCGTCTTCTACCAGAACCCGTTCGACAGCCGCATGACATCGAAGTTCACACCCCGCGCGCTGTGCAGCATCCTCAAAGGCCTTCACAGCAGCGCTCATGCCACCGACGGGCGTCAGCACCTGACCCGAATTTCCAAAACGATATAGCAGACTGAACAGCGTACCGGGCGCCTTGGGGCCGGAAAATGCGCCGCGTAAGGCATCGGCGGCCAGTGCACCGGCGAGCGGACCGTCACCCAACTCATCCACCGCGAGATCATGGACGTTGGTCAGCAAAATGCGCAGGAATTCGCGCATTTCTGCCTTTCCCATGCGCTTGAGTCCCCATCCCATACCGGCAAGGGCCATCAGCTCGCCAAAGGTTTCCGGGTCGGTCCAGGAGCCACTTAGCTTTGGTGGGGTACGGGTGGAAAGGGTAGAGAGAAGTTTGGCGTAGCGGACAAAGCGGTCGTGCAGCACACCATAAGCCACAGCCTTTTCGTGCGGTTGGCCGTTCATCATGCGCGTCCGTGGACCGTCGATCTCCACGTGCTGCCCATCCGGGGACAGCGATATGGTTTTGAGCGCCTTGGTTTGAAGCTGCAACCCGATCTCACGTTCTACCGTTGGATTGAGATTGTACAGCAGATGAGCAAGGCGGGGCGGCGTCTGCGCATCGTCCGAGCCGCCAACGCTCATCATTCCGCCTAGACTGCCCGAGCGTTCGAGGAGACAAACGCGCTTCCCCTTGCGCGCAAGGACCGAAGCTGCGGTGAGACCATTATGACCACCGCCGATGACAATAGCGTCGAAGTTGGTGCTGTTTTGAGCCATTACACCACCCCCTCAATCCGCATAGACGGGCATGGCCCGTCCTTTGCCGACATCGTGCAGGATTTCCCGCGCGGCGTTTGCCCCTGGCGCGCCCATCACGCCCCCGCCCGGATGCGTAGAGGAGCCAACGAGGTACATGCCCTTGATCGGTGTTCGGTACTGGGCATAACCCGGGACAGGGCGGTTGAAGAGCAGTTGGTCAAACGTCAGCTCACCCTGGAAAATGTTGCCCTCGGTCAACCCGACTTCCTTTTCCAATTCGAAGGGTGAGCGAATTTCCGCGTGAACGATGTGATCTCTAATCCCCGGACAGGCCTGTTCCATTTTGTCAAAGACACAGGTGGCAAAGGCCTGTCGCTGGGTTTCATCCCAGTTTTCGGCACTGCGCACGCCATCGACCTCCAGATCATAGGGCGCGTACTGGACGAAAACTGTCATCATATGCTTGCCAGGCGGAGCCATCGTTGGATCGATCTGTGTCGGGATGAGCATGTCGAAGTAAGGCTGTTGGGACCATCGGCCCTCTTTCCAGTCATCGTAAGCCTGCTCAAGCTCTTGCAGGCTGGTGGAGCAATGCATGTCCCCACTTAGGAAGCGGGCGCCTTCCGGGGCAGCCGGAAAATTCGGAAAACGGTCGAGTGAGACGTTGATTTTGCCGCTGGAACCCCGCGTCTTGAAGCGTTTTACGGCTGTCACGAACTCGCTGGGGAGGTTGCGTTCATTGGTGTGATTGATGAAGGTCCGGCGAACATCCATATTCGAGGCGACCAGAGGCGCCCGATAAACATCGCCATTGTCCAATGCGACACCGGTAATCCGCCCACCGTTTACCAGAAATTCATCAACCCCTGAGCCGGTTACAATTGTTCCCCCAGAGCTTTCGAAACTCGCTGCCAGAGCTTTGGTGATCGACCCCATCCCGCCCCGGGCAAAGCCCCAAGCGCCAATCGTGCCATCAACGTCGCCCATGTAGTGATGCAGCAGGACATACGCCGTTCCGGGTGAATAAACGCCAAGGCCGGTGCCAATGATACCGCCGCCAGCAATGTGGGCTTTGACCACGTCGCTCTCGAAATGCTCATCGAGAAAATCTGCTATCGACATGGTCCAGAACCGCTGGGTTTCACCCAACTCGCAGGCGCCCAGATCGTTTGCTTTTTTTACCAGATAGAGCAGCTCACCCAAATCTTTG
>JBMTIF010000324.1:0-3622 GCA_049437045.1 Alphaproteobacteria bacterium
CCACAGCCATCCTCTCCTTGCCAAGCTGGGAGCTGTTTGAGCAGCAGCCTGAGCATTACCGCGAAGAGGTCCTAAGCCCCGGCAGCCTGCGGGTTGCGGTTGAGGCAGGGTCGGACTTCGGCTGGCGTCGGTTTATTCGCGAAGATGGAATTTTCATCGGTGTGGGCGACCAGTTCGGCGCCTCTGCCCCGGCCGAAGAGCTGTACGCGCACTACGGCATCACGAAAGAAGCCATCGTCCAGTCTGTGCTGGATAGCCTTTAGGGTCTAAGAATGTCAGGGAAGCGCGCAGTCATTGAACTCACCTTCGCCGCTTCCCTGCCAGACCCGCAGGAACAGGGAGCTACGGAAGTCTGCTTCCTCACTCCTGCGCAGGCCTTGAAAACACATGGCATCGTCTGGGCACTCGAACTGCAGAACGCTGTAGACCTTTGGCATGAGGGCTCTGATCTGCTCGTAGATGTTTCACAGGCCCCGGGCTATGGGCTCAAGGCCATGCAGCTTGGTCTGAGAAGTGTCTTTTGCCCATCGGACCATCCGGCGTATGAAGACCTGCAGGCCTATGCAAATGCGTTGGGGTGCTCGCTTCATTCACAGATCCCGGACGCTACAGAGGTCTGGAATCCTACCACGCCTAAGCGACGACAAAAGCATCGCAAACCAACGACAGAAACCACTGGCAGTGAAAGCGGAAAAAATGGCCACGATGGATGATGATGAAGGCCCACAGCTGGTTCATATCGCAACTTTGGGCGAAACACCCTTGCCGTCCAAGCTGCTTGGCGTTGCCTTGATCCTGAAAATACCAGAAGCCGTTAATCCGGCGACAGCACGCCTCGCAGACTGGATGAGCCTTTGCTCGGACCAGGAATGTGCGCTCATCACGGCGTCCATGAGCACCAATGGCGAAGACCTTCCGCCCAATGGCGTGGATGGGTTTGTGTCCTTTGATATGGCAGCAGACCGCGCCCTGCGCGAAGACTTCCCCGACATGCAAATTATTGCAGCCAACTTGCGGTCCCGTGACGCGGCAATGCAGGCAGGAGAGATGGGGGCCGACGCGCTGTTTTTCGGCGATCTGCGGGCAGAAGACGCAGCAGGGATGCAGGCATCGCTAGATCAGGACTTGGCCGAGTGGTGGGTCGAAATGATGGAGGTACCCTGCATCGTTCCGGTGGCATCCCCGGACGAAGACCCCGATTATGCCCCTGAGTTCATAGCGGTTCCGCTTGGCTAATTATTGCTTGCTGTAAACGACACTGATACTTGCTCCTTTAATTTCCCCGAACCAAACAGGGTCAGAACCATGAAGATCAACGGCAACGCCATTCGCCCCGGAAACATCATCGAACATAAAGGTCGGCTGATGCGTGCGGTGAAGCTGCAGCAGGTCAAGCCGGGTAAAGGCGGTGCCTTCGCACAGGTCGAACTCAAGGACATCCGTGACGGGACCAAAATGAACGAGCGTTTCCGCTCCGACGAAACGGTTGAACGGGTGCGACTGGATCAGGTCGAATACCAGTTCCTGTTTGCGGACGGCGAGATGCTGACGTTCATGAACAACGACACCTTTGATCAGATTGAGCTGAATAGCGAGCTGGTTGGTGAGCCGCTGCCGTTCCTTCAGGAAAACATGCAGGTGACCATCGAACTCTACGAAGAAGAGCCGATTTCCATCAGCTTGCCCGAATCTGTTATTCTTGAAATCACCGAAGCGGATGCCGTTGTTAAAGGACAGACCGCGTCTTCCTCTTACAAGCCGGCCGTCCTCGAAAACGGCGTGAAGATCATGGTTCCACCTCACATCGCGGCTGGGACCAAGGTTGTCGTAAACACCGCTGACGGCACTTACATGGAGCGCGCGAAATAATCATGCGTCGCTCTGCGCTCATAAATGTAATGGTCAAGGCTGCGGACAAAGCTGGCCGCCAGCTGATCCGCGACTTTGGCGACGTTGAACACCTAACCGTGTCGCGGAAAGGGCCAGCAGACTTTGTCAGTCAGGCAGATCGTCGGGCTGAACGGATCATCCACGAAGTGCTGACTGAAGCCCGTCCCGAATTTGCTTTTTTTGGCGAAGAGAGCGGACAGACAGGGCCAGACGAGCCGGAAGGCCGCTGGATTGTTGACCCGTTGGACGGAACCACGAACTTCCTGCACGGCCTACCACACTGGGCCATCTCGATAGCGCTGGAACGGGCCGGCGGCATTGTTGCCGGTTTGGTCTTTGACCCGCTGAAGGACGAGTTGTTCTGGGCGGAACGTGGTCAGGGTGCCTACCTTGGCTCGCGTCAGTTGCGCGTGTCCCGCAAAGAAGAGCTCGCAGACTCCCTGTTTGCATCGGGCATGCCTTTCAAAGGGCGCGGCGATCAGGAAACCACGATGAAAGAAATCGAGCGTGTGGCTTTTGCCAGTGCAGGGGTCCGACGATTCGGTTCTGCGGCGCTCGATTTGGTCTACGTTGCTGCGGGACGATACGACGGCTTTTGGGAACGAGGATTATCAGCTTGGGACATTGCCGCAGGCGCTCTCATTGCAAATGAGGCAGGTGGTAGGGTAACTGACCTAAGCGGAGGCGAAAAAATCGTTTCTGACCGCTCCATAATCGTCGCTGGCCCTATGATATACGACCAGTTTTTCGAATTGGTGACACAGGACTAAGAGCTCGTCCTGCGCATAATGGTTTGGCTGCTTTACAGAGTCGCGGATTTGCCCGAATGCGTTCTCATGAAGCGGGCGATGTCCGCAACTTTATGCGATTTATATAGACCAGTGTTGTATTTCTGCACTACTATGGCGCCGTATTATCGTAATTTCGACGAAATGGCCTGCTGTAATACAACCAATCTTACGAGCAAACTCGCGGTGCTTAATCACCACCGGCTGAACGAGTGATAATGAGGATCGATACTATGACCCTGCGTACGGCCATTCTTGGCGTCGCTCTGAGCGCTTTCGGTTTTGGCGCAACGGCTCAGGCTCAGGAATTCTTTCAAGCCGGCTCCGTTCCAGCAGGCGACCTTCTTGCCCCGCCGGTCAGCAGCGTGGTGCAGACCGCTGCAAGTCCTTTGTTTGACGCGACAGCCTTCACGTCGCGCAACACACTCGTAACAGCTTCGATTGACCCAGGTTACACGGTTCTCAGCCCTGAAGACGCAGCTTTGCTGGCGGCGCAGGCGATCGGCGAACCCGTCACCATTGGTGGTTTCGCCCAGACCGCCGCAACAGCCCCCACTTCGATCATGGCCTTTCCAACCGAAGCAGCCACCATACAGCCACTACTGACAACGCCAGATGGTGTTGATACGGGCTTGACCGCGGTTGCGGTCGTCAATGGCGTACCGGTCACCTCTGGCCCCATTACCAATCTTCGTGGTGGCTACGGCAATACGACCACAATCTCGAGCAGCTCGTTCGGCGGTTCGGTTCTTGTTTCTTACGGCAGTGACTTGCCGATTGAGGGCCCAGACTATGCTCGGCAATTGCCGGGTTCTGGCCTGTCCAACCCTGCCCCTATTCCGTACGTAGGCGCGGACCGTGCCGATGCTATCGCCGCAGCAGCGCGCAGCGGTATGGACAGCGTGGCCAACAACGCTGCGATGCTGGGAACTTTCCCGCTGGCC
>JBMTIF010000325.1:0-3621 GCA_049437045.1 Alphaproteobacteria bacterium
GGTGCGGCCATAGCGGTCCTGCACGCGGTCGATCAGGGTCGGTTCAACCTGCTTCCCGCCATTGACCAGCATGCCATAGGCTGTGGTCAGTTCCATCAGGGTCGTTTCCGCCGTACCAAGCGAAACAGCCAGATAGGGTGGAAGGTTATCATCAATGCCAAAGTCGCGGGCGATTTCCACAATCCGGTTCATGCCCACTTCGTTGGCCAGACGGACAGTCATCAGGTTCCGCGACCACTCAAGACCCGCATAGAGCGGCTGCCGACCCCAGAAGGTGCCGTCATAGTTTTGGGGGCGCCAGTCTTCCTCGTCCTCATCCCGGCCGGGAATAATCCAAGGGTTATCCAAAACCGTTGAATTGGGTGAGAAGCCTTGTTCCATCGCTGCGAGGTATACAAAGGGCTTGAAGGTCGAACCCGGCTGCCGCTCTGCCTGTGTTGCTCGGTTCAAAGCACCGCGTGAAGGGTCATAAGCATAGCCACCGACCAATGCCAAAATGCGACCAGTGTGCGGATCCAACGCTACAAGCGCACCTTCGATTTCCGGGGTTTGCTCAAGATTGTAGGCGCCGGAGCCCCGCGGAGACACCAGCACAATATCACCAATCGCCATCACGTCGCGAGGCTGTGTCGGGGTTCTCCCGACGGTGTCGTCATCGATCTTGATCTTGGCCCAAAGATAGCCCTCGTAAGGGATTGTGCCCGTTGTCCCGTCGCCAAAGCCGAGCAACGTGTCGCGGTCCTGGAACTGCAAGACCACGGCTGGACGAAAATCGAGCGTGTCGTAGGGTAACTCGGCTGCGGCGAGTTCGGCTTCCCAGTTGTTGACATCGACAAACCCAAGCGGTCCGCGGTAGCCGTGGCGGCGGTCATAGTCCAGCAGGCCATCTCGCAAAACCCTTTGCGCCAATTCCTGCAGCTTTGGATCCATCGTGGTGCGCACGGAAAGGCCTTCGGTCCGAACCACTTCCGGGCCATAGGTTTTGGACAATTGTCGGTAGGCCTCAGTGCTGAAATAGCCGGTCTCGTCGGTTGCAGCAGCGTTGGACCGCACCTGCAGGTCAAAGTCCGGTACCACATCGCGGAGGGCCTCAGCCTCCTCCGGCGTTATGTAGCCGTTGTCCGCCATTTCATTGAGCACGTAAGCACGCCGCTCCATGCCGCGAGCCAACTCATCCGGCTCATCAGGTTCGTAGTTGGATGGTCCTTTGATCACCGACGCCAGATAAGCCGCTTCGGACACAGTGAGGTCCGCAACTGCCTTGTTGTAATAAGCCAGCGATGCTTCCGCGAGACCGTAGGCACGCAGGCCGAAGAAGATCTCGTTCAGGTACAACTCGATGATGTCGTCTTTCGACAGATCCCGTTCCAGCCGCCAGGCGATGAAGGCTTCACGGATCTTCCGCTCGACGGTTCGCGCATCACCAGTGATGAAGTTCTTTGCCACCTGCTGCGTAATGGTCGAGCCACCGGCCAGACGCTGACCCGAAGTCGCACGGGAAACGTTGCGCACCATGGTTTTGGCCAAAGAGATGAAATCAACACCGCCGTGCTTGTAGAAGTCTTTGTCTTCGGCCGAGATGAAGGCGTGTATGACGTGCTCGGGCACTTGTTCGATGGGGATGAACAGGCGGCGTTCTTCTGCAAACTCAGCCATCAGCGTGCCGTCGGCTGCGTGAAGTCGCGTGATAACCTTGGGCTCGTACTCTTTGACCACGTCATGATCCGGCAGGTCGTGGCCGTACCGGTAGTACATGTAACCGCAGCCGCCAGCGAGCAGCAAAAAGGCCGTGACCATACCCAACAGGAACGTCATGAGTATGAACCGGACAAAGCGGTAGAAGAAGGAGACCATGTCAGTCTTTAGCCTTGTTTATCTGCCTAAGGGGTGAGCACCCTGAGACCAGGAATGCTCGGCTCTAAAGCGGACTTGGGATTTCCCTTCCCAATCCGCCAGCGTCCCCCAACGCCAAACTTTAACTTTTTTACCGCGATTTGATGGTTAAGCGAAGTCCCCAAGCAGGGGATAAACCCACCAAAGCGATGTTATGCGCGCATTGCTAAATCGCGCGCGTGGCAAAATAACGGTCGACAGCCTGCACCAGTCCCGTGATCAGTCCGCGCCGTGATGCGCTTGTTCGGAGCATGTTGGCGTCGGTTGCATTGGTGACGTAACCCATTTCCAGCAGGAGCGACGGCATATCCGGTGCTTTAAGGACGGCGAAACCTGCAAAACGATGGGCTTTTTCCTTCGTGACCCATGTCTTGGAAAGCTCTTCACTGATGATCTCTGCAGCCTTTGCGGAGGAATTCAGCGTTTCGCGCTGGGCCAGATCGAGCAGAATGTTCAGCAACACGTCGGACTTATCGGTCGTGCCGACCCCGGCAATGATGTCTGATTTGTTTTCCCGCTGAGCCAGCGCTTCCGCTTCCTTATCCGATGCCGTTTCAGACAGCGTGTAGACCGATGCGCCCCGCGCAGAGGCTTTTGAATGCGCGTCGGCATGCATCGAAATAAACAAGTCAGCATTCAGCTTGCGACCAATCTCGTATCGCTCGCGGAGCTTGACGTAGGTGTCGTTGGACCGCGTCAGATGGACTTCGTAGCGCCCTGTTGCTTCAAGGGCAGCCTTGAGTTCCATGGCCGAGGCCAGAGTGATGTCTTTTTCCCGAATGCCGTGCTTCGATGCGCCGGGGTCTTTTCCCCCATGCCCGGGGTCCAGAACAATCACGCGACGAAGGGAAGACTTCGCCGGTGCCGGTGGACGCGGCGCGGGAATGGGCAGGTCACCGCTCATCCGACGAACGGGCAGGGTTGAGGCTGCTTCTGTCTTGTTCGCCAGGCTGATGTTTGTTTGCGGCAATGAGACGATGTTGGGGGAGGTATTGGCTGCAATCACCTGATCGTTGCCAAAGGTGCTGGATCCTTGGTTCAAAGGCCTGAATTCCAATTCCAGCGAATGCTTATTTTGACCGCTTGAGTCGACCATCAGGGCGTTTGCAACGTAAACAGGCTCGAACAGATCGAAGATGATCCTTGATGTCGTCTCTGACTGATGACCGTAACGGACGGAACGGACAATCCCGCCGGGTTGCGGGAGATTGCCGCTGTTGATCGACCAGCTTACGCTGGGCAGATCGACAACTACGCGGTCCGGCGATTGTAGAACGTACAGCTGATAAGCCACCGTCTGATCAACACCAATGGAAACACGGGTTTGCTGATAGCTCGTTCCGACAAGGATATCGCGCACGTTGGGCTGCGCTGCGGCCAGTGAGAAGCTCCAGAGTGCCAGAAAGGTCGCGATTGCGCCTGCGGTGATCCCCGCGATCCAACGGACCGGCGGAGCCAAGGGCGAAAACAGCTGCCGGACAGACCGGGCTAACATCAGAAGCAGGGCCAGGAACACACCCACGGCGCTGAAAATCAAAGCGAGTCGCACCAATGCGATCCTTCAAAATGCTCTATCAAGTCCCAACGATATGAAAATCATCGTCAGTTTTAGAATCGATAGCAGATAAAATTTCAAAAAATATTGTTCTGAAATAGCATCTTAAGTGTATTTGTACATCTAAATTCACATCCAATTGAATTCATTATCCGACTAGTGTGGCAGGTATG
>JBMTIF010000326.1:0-3618 GCA_049437045.1 Alphaproteobacteria bacterium
CTGAGCTTGAAGAACTCACGGGGTTCAATGCCTTCAAAAACAGACAGTTGCTGGAGGATGGGTTCATCATCGTAACTGGACATGAATCCAGCCACGGCTTCTTCCCACGTGATTGATGCCAGAGATTGGGTCTGAACGTCGGCAGCGACAGGAGAGTGGACCTCGCTTGCTTCGCGCTCGGCCTGCATCTGTGCACTGGTGGACCAAACCGGTCTCACGGCAAAGACAAAGCCCAGCCCCGCCGCAACCATTGCCATACAGGCAGCGATACTCAGCGAAATAAAGGTGCGGCGCACCTGCCGTTTTTTGGTCTTTGCGTCCATATCGAGAGTAGGGCCATTACCAGACGGGACCAGAATATTGCGCCGCGATGTTTGAAATAAGGCGACACTGGAAGTCTGAGTAGTATTCTCCGTTACCCATTTCCACCCCAAGCGGCTGGAAACTTCATTTTCTTCATGAGCCGGGCGTCGTGATTGTATACGTCATCTTCCCACCGCAACACGTTCGCCCCGTCGACCCACACCGTCAGGTAAGCAATCGAAACTGGAACGGGATTGGCCAGTCGCACGGTTTTGGGTGAGCTGAGATCCATGTTCTTTTTGACCTGTGCAAGGCTCATGGGCGTCTTTTCCGCTTCCATGATCCAGTGCGCAAGCCACGCAGCATCCTCAACCCGTACACAGCCTGAGGAATAAAGCCGCTCAGCCTTTTTGAACAAACTGTGCGCGTTCGTATCGTGCAGATAGATCGCAAGGTCATTGGTCAGCGAGAACCGCACACCACCCAGGGCATTAGTAGCGCCCGATGGTTGACGAACGGTTACGGAATCGAGGTCAACCGTGTTCCAGTCGAGGCTAGCGGACTCAACACGCTCCCCTTCAACATAGATTTGCCACCCTTTCTGGTCGAAGTAGGCGGGGTCCGCTTGGGCCTGATCAAGATAGTCTTCTTCGACAATCGTTCGTGGCGCGGTCCAATCCGGACTGAATTTCAGCGATACGACGCGGTCTTGCAGGCTCGGCGTTTTCCGGCTTTTGCGACCGACAACGACGACCATGTCGTGAATCTTACGACCTTTTTCGAACATCTCCATCGTCTGGCTGGCAATATTTACCCGAATGTCCCTGAGCGCACCCGCAGCTTCATGATCCCAGCGCAACCGCTCCATATTCACCGCGATCTGTCGGCGTTGAGCATTGGTGAGCGGCCCTCTGCGACCATTGAGAACACTTTTTAACGCGGAATAGGAGCGACCCTTGGGCGCGAGACCGGCGAGGAAAAGGTTGAAATCTGACCGCTCAATACCCTCGCGCAGCAATTTCGGGCCGATGTTCTTGGCTTTTGGATTGTGCACACCCTGATGGAGATCGGCCATGTACGCCATAATACCAGCCGTCAGCAGGACATCCGTCGTTCCGGGGTCCACTGTGCTCAGGCTCCTGCTTTGCAACATGGAAACTGGCAAATAGGATTCCGGCCGCAAACCTTCATTGGCAGCATTCTTGAGCGCCGCAAAAGCCTGATTCCCTGCCCATGTCCAACGTCCGTTTCTGTAGAACGTGGTGAAGTAGTCCTGATCCTTGTAGAATTTCTTCAGGTCACTGGTGCGGGTTTGCGAAGGTGAATCAACTTCCGACACAAATGAGGCGCTCAGCTCTGATCCCGTGGCTGAGAACTCGGTTGCCGTGTAAGCGACTTGACTGCCGTTTCCCGGAGGTGGGCTGGATCCATCAGGCCCGCAAGAACTCAGCGTAAAACCTGCCAATACGGCGAAAGCCAAGCGCGTGAAAACGACAGGAAGCGAGTGCATTAATGTCCTCAAAGGGTCTTTTTTCGAGTGCCTTAGGGTCACTCAGGATCATTTGAGGACTTTTAAGCGCAACGTGAGGATAAAGTCATCAAAGACTTGCAACAATCCTCTTCTTTTTTGCGGATTATGCGACAAATTAGCGACCGTGGAAGAGATCAGGCGTCAACTCCAAATCCGGTACAGCCCAGTGAATGGTACAGCGGCTTTCATAGAGTTCCGCCCCGCCGATTTCAATTTGGCCACCGGATCCGGTCTTCTTGTACGTCTTTGTTGATGGGCGACCACAAACTGTGCACACGCCACGCAGCTTGTGAACCTCATCGGCCTTCGCAGCCATGTGCGCGATGATTGGAAACGGTTTACCTTGCCAATCCATGTCCAGCCCCGAGCACACAACGTCAACGCCAGCGGCCAACAGGTCTTCTACGATGTTGAGGATGTCGTCATTGAAGTTTGGCGCTTCAAAGAACTGGACCTCATCGAAGAAAACGACCGCTACGCCAGCGGCGATAACTTCAGCGGTTCGATCACCCCAGTCGTGAACGGCCTCGGCATCGGCTGCGAGACCCTCATGACTCACGATTTGCAGCTTGGCATAGCGCTGATCAAAGGCAGGCTTATAAACGCGGATATCCTGACCTCGGCCATTCTTAGCCCACAGGATGCGCTTCAGCGTTTCCGTGGTCTTGCCCGCAAACATGGGTCCACAAACCACGGACAGGTGGCCATACGGCGGTTTGGGCTGTTGCCGTGTATTTTCAGCACCCGACACAGTCTCTTTAGCGTCAGCCATTGTTTTCCCGTCTCTCGTCTTTGTCGCGATCATGTTTTCAGACCTGTAGAAGCGCCAAGGCTTCCCTGTGCAATTCTGGATTGGCAGCGGCCAGAACGGTTCCATCACTTTCAAGGGTCAACGGCTGGCCTGACCAGTCCGTAACTTTGCCCCCTGCCCCTTCGATGACCGGGATCAACGCCATAAAATCCCAAGGCTTCATAGAAGCTTCAGCCACCACGCCTACGCTGCCCAAGGCGACCAAACCGTAGGCATAGGCATCCGCGCCATATCGCAAGTCCATGCAACCGTCACGGAGGTTAGAAAACCGCTCGAACTGCTCGGCGTTGAACATATCTGGTGCCGTCGCAGACAATAGGCTTTGCGCCAACGGGCGCGCAGGACGTTCGCCAAGAGTTTCGCCGTTAAAGGTCGTTCGACCACCATTGGCAACCGTGCCCAACCAGCATTCCTGCGTAACGGGAACGTGGATGCCTGAAAACACCGGCCGCCCCTGATGCAAGAGTGCAAACAAGTTGGTGAACATCGGGAAACCGCCGATAAAAGCGCGCGTCCCATCGATGGGGTCAAGCACCCAGACAAAGTCCCGATCGGCACCCGTTGCCCCCTCTTCCTCCCCGATAATTCCGTGATCCGGGTAAGTTTCGGCGATGAGTTCCCGCCAGCGCCGCTCTATCGCTTGATCGGCGAGTGTCACTGGCGATACATCTGCTTTTTGTTCCACCTGCAGATCAACTGCACGGAAATACTGCTGAACGACAGGTAAAGCGTTTTCGCACAGCGCGTCGGCGAAGTGCCAAATATTGTCAGGGAGCGCGACCACAGGAGCGTCAAACCCTCATCTAGCGAGTTTTTGGGAGTCCCTAAGTGGACTCGCTCGGTTCCATGAGTCCAGTGAAAATATACGCATAATGACGAACAAAAGTGTGCATTGCCTTTTTGTCGCAAAAATTCATCTATGTGAAGGAACACCAGAGAAACAGGGCTCCCGCATGTTAGCTGTCATATCTCC
>JBMTIF010000327.1:0-3591 GCA_049437045.1 Alphaproteobacteria bacterium
CTTCACGGCCTCCATGAGGGCTATGGCGCCTTTGGAGCGCCAACTGGCGCTGACGTCTATGTGATGGGTGCAACCCATGCTGAATTCGGTGAGCTCGTAAGCGGGGCGCCAAAGTTGCGTCGCGAGTGGACGCTGTACGACGAAACTGCGGTCTGGAAGCAGATTTTGCTGCAGGCTTGAGCCGCAGGGACCTGGGACTTCGCGCGGTCGTCTTCACTCTGCTTATGCCGACTGGATTGCCCACCGTTTTGGCGATCGGCATGATTTTCGGCGGACGCGCTGACTCCTGCGGTTGCCCCGAGACCGACCGTCCTGGAGCCCCGCCTTCATGTCAGCTACGACGAGCCCAAGCGCGAGGCCGGGGAAGCGGGGGTAGGCGACCTGGTGATGGATCGGGAAAAGCGGTTAGCAGGAGGACAGAGAATTTTTGGCGTGAAATCTATTCGTCGAGCTTGCAGGCACAGAAGCATCTATTCGAGACCATGAACCGGCACCGTTTGTTACCTGTTGAAACATCGTCGACAATCACGGTTACCAAGAGACTGCTATCTGCTGGGCCAACGATTCAACAACAGAAAAGCCCAAGTCGATGGCCGTTTCACAGCTCTTTATTCCAGCCCTTAAAGGCGTCGCAGCCGCGTTCGCCGGTATCCTCCTGCTCGCAAATTCTTCTTCAGCCGATACAGAGTTGTCGCTGTTTGATCTACTCAAGCCCGGTCTTTTGGACGCTGAAGGCGAAAGACCTCCACTCGACCCCGGTTACAGCATGCCTTACGAGAAATTCCCGTTCCATGCGCTGGCGGGCACCTGGTGGGCCAAGACCGTATACGATACAGCTGGTGCCGCCCTCTGGCACGGCGGTGAGGATGGTGATCGGCTGGTCATGCGTGTTGGCCTGTTTGGCGAAATGAGCACCACCCACGAATGCAACATGCTGCAGGGTAAGTTCGGTCCCGCGGAAGAGGGAGCGGTTGCGCTGGCCTCACCCTATATGTCGATGACGCTGATGGCCTGCTGGGATGACTATCCACCGTCAGTCGGTTTCGAGCGTATTGCGCGCTTTGAGCGCGAGGGATTGGAACTCCGTTTCTTCGACAAGGACGGCCTACCCATCGCCACTTACTACAACGCTCACGCTCTGAAGGCCGCCCTGGACGAAATCCTGCAATAGGTGGGCTGGCTATTTTATGGTGTCTAATCCTGTAGATCGGAGAAAGGCGAGAGGATATTGGCAAAGTGGTCGATGAATTCCAGCGTCACCATCGAAGGACGCTTGATTAGCGGCCGCACGAGTGAAATGCGATGCGGCAAACGCGGCGTGAATGGCCGAAACTTCAGCCCTTTGCCGACATAGCGGGAAGCATCCAGCTCGCTAACTACGGAGACCCCTGCGCCCAAACAAACCAGTTCACAGGCGGCGGTGAACTGACGGACCTCGATATGCGAATGCAACGGAACGTCGGCTCTGAGAAAAGCTTCGGACAGGCGATGGAAGAATTCGCTGTCCTGGCGGGTATGAATGATTTTCTCGGCGCCGATGTCGGCCGGCGAAATTGTTTCCAGTTCGGCGAGTTCGTGCTTCTCGGGAAAAATACAGACGGTGCGGATGTCGATGTTCTGACTGTCCACCGCCGGGTGGTTACTAAAACCATCGGTAATGCCGAAGTCGTACTGTTCTTCAATCATCCATTCGAGTATGCGTTCCGGGCGGTCAGGTTCGATCGTCATGGTTAGGCCAGGGCGGGCGTCGAGAAACTGGGCCACGACTTCAGGCAGGTGACTAGTGGCAAAGCCTGGTAGGCATGCCACCTTAATGTGACCGGCTAAGTGCTTGTTCACTTCCTGACTGACTATCTTGATTTGCCCCATAAGTTCGAGCACGCGACGGATATCAGGCTGGATAAAGCGTACTTCCTGGGTGGGAATAAGTCGGCCTTCCTTTCGGTCAAACAGGACGAAACCGAGTTCTTTGCTGAGGTCTGAAAGCAATCGACTGACGGCTGGTTGACTGACGCCCAACTCTGCAGCCGCGGCGGTGATGGAGCCGTAGTCGGCAACAGCGATCAAGGCTTCCAACTGCCGTATGCGTAGGCTCATGCTGCTCTTCCTGCTTGCTTGAGGATGAAGATTTCATCCGTTCGAGAGGGAGCAAATACCCCCACTTCGAGCTTGTCCATTTATCTGGCCCTTGGGACGAAAAATCGAGCAAACTACATCCTCATACATAACATCATGTTATTGTTTTTTCCAATTAATTGATCTTGAATTATATTCACGGTTGGTTACCCTCCATTCGTCTCTTTGTCGTTAAACAGCGCAAAGGGACACTTCATTGCGCTAACTCAACCTGAGTTTGCAGGGAGAATGTGCACCTTCAGGGGTGCCTTGGGAGGATAAAATGACGAAAAACTTACTCGGCGCTATTGCCGTAACGGGCGCTGCAATGCTGCCCTTGGCTGCCAAAGCTCAAACTGAGGTCCAGTTCTGGCACGCCTTCACCGGGCGACTGGGCGAGCTGGTCACGGCTCAGGTCGCTGACTTCAATGCAAGCCAGAGTGACTTTACGGTAGTTGAAACCCACAAGGGCAACTACTCCGAAACGCTGAACGCTGGTATCGCTGCATTCCGTGCGGGCGAGCAGCCCCACGTCCTGATGGTCTACGAAGTTGGCACTGCGACCATGATGGCCGCTGGTGGTGCCATCAAGCCTGTCTATGAAGTCATGGCCGAGAGTGGCGCAGACTTTGATCCTGATGCCTACATCGGTGCCGTCAAGGGCTACTACACAACCACGGAAGGCGATATGCTTTCCCTGCCGTTTAACTCTTCCACACCTGTGCTGTGGGTTAACCGTGATGCGATGGCTGCGGCAGGCGTTGACCCGGATACCGACATGACCACGTGGGAGCAGGTTGAAGACGTTCTTGGCCAGCTTCAGGCTGGCGGGGAAGACTGCCCGCTGGTGACCGCGTGGCAGAGCTGGATCCACCTAGAGAACTTCAGCGCCTACCACAATGTTGAATTCGCCACGAAGGATAACGGCTTTGCCGGTCTCGACACGGAGTTGAAGCTGAACGGTCCAGCCCAGGGCGCGCACCTCTCAAAGATGGGTGAGTGGGCTGCTGACGGTAAGTTTATCTACACCGGTCGCCGCAACGAAGGCGGTGCGAACTTCCGCGCGGGTGAGTGTGCCCTGTTTACTGAAAGCTCCGCAGGTTACGCCGGCATCAGCTCGGAAGCTGAGTTTGATTTTGAAGTGCGTCCGCTACCGTACTGGTCTGCAGTGGCCAGCAAGCCGCAGAACACGATCATTGGCGGTGCGTCCCTTTGGGTTCTCTCTGGCCATGACTCTGACGAGTATAAAGGCGTTGGTGAGTTCCTGAGCTTCCTGTCGTCCACAGATGTACAGGCAGCCTGGCACCAGAACACTGGTTACCTGCCGATCACGGCAGCGGCTGGTGATGCGACGCGTGCATCGGGCTTCTACGATGAAAACCCTGGCACCGACATCGCAGTCATTCAGATGACGGCCAACCAGCCAACCGCGAACTCCAAGGGCCTGCGTCTGGGTTCCTTCGATCAGATCCGCGG
>JBMTIF010000328.1:0-3584 GCA_049437045.1 Alphaproteobacteria bacterium
CGGAAATGGGATGGTTGCTGGTGGAATTCGAGGGGGAAATTTATCCGCTTCTTGCAGTGCACAATCAGATATTTGACGAGCCCGCCTGGATAAAGGGGCTCGATGTGCTCGCCCTTTGGGGCATCAACAGTTTTTCGCGAGCCTTTGGCGAGAACCAGAACGATACCCTGCTGGCGGTGCCGCTATTCGTTCTGATGGGTATTGCACTCGAGCGTTCGAAGATTGCGGAAGAACTGCTGACATCCATGGGGCGCCTGTTCGGTGGCATGCCTGGCGGTCTCGCGGTGTCAGTCGTTCTGGTTGGCGCTTTGCTTGCCGCCTCAACAGGAATCGTCGGCGCGACGGTTGTGACCATGGGCCTGATCTCCCTGCCAACAATGCTGCGTGCGGGTTACTCCAAAGAGCTTTCCACCGGAGTGATTGCTACATCGGGGACGCTGGGGCAGATCATTCCGCCGTCGATCGTACTGGTCCTGCTCGGTTCGATGGTCGGGGATATCTATTCAGCCGCCCAGAAGAAGCGCTCGCAGGAGCTGGGGATCCCACTACCCGAGCTGCTGGGTGACAACATTGCGATCTCCACGGGCACGCTGTTCAAGGCCGCCTTCATTCCGGGAATTGTGCTTGCACTTTTGTACGCTGCCTACGCTCTGGGCTTTGCGCTGTTGCGGCCGAAGTCCGCGCCGCCGATCAACCAGAATGCCGATGAGAATACCTACGACCTTCTTGCTGACTATGGACGTTCGGTCGGTCGTGCCGCCGGTGCTATCGCTATCCCGACACTAGCGTTCATTGGTATATGGATTTCGGCCGCTTTCATGGGATTGTCCGGCTCGCAGCAGCCCCCCGAAGACGCGTTAGAGTTTTCCAGCGCACAGGCCATGCTCGAAGAGATCGAGCGCGCCCGTCCAAGTGGAGCGATGAGCGATGCCGATTTCGCCGACCTCCAAGCTTACACAGCCCTGATGTCACGGGGAAAACCCGTGCCCGAAGACCTGCAGGCCCGAATGGATGAAATCCTCGGTGACCTCACGGGGCAGGACCTTGTAGCCAAGCTGCGCGAAACCGAGTTCTCCGAGCGGAAGGCGGTTTTGAGCCGCAGCGTTTCACGCTTTGCGCTGTCTATGGACGCAATGCTTGGTCCGGATGTCGCCAAGCCCTTTACGGACGTTCTGCAGCGGGTCGAAGCGGCTGAAACGTTGGATGGGCTGACAGAAGCAGTGCGTGGTGCGCCGCGCGGGCAGGCAGTGCAGACTTTGGTCAACCGGGCCGACCGCGAGTTTGACTTCGCACCCTACGAGTTTGCCGCCGAGGACTATGCTTCTACTCTGTCGAAACTCCGTCGAAAGTCCGTGCTTCGCAAGTTCAAGGATGATCCCGACGGGGCTGCTGCCGAACAGGCGATGAGAAGTCAGGTTTTGACCATTAAGGTCGGTACACTGCTTGATTTGTATGGGCCGTACTTTGATGCGGAAACCCGGACAGATTTCGAAGGCAACCTCGTTGTGATCAGCGAGGCTGAAGACCTTGAAACCCAGCTCAATGCGATCCGCGAACTGCCAGCTTCGGGCGACCTCGACCGGGTGGTAGGTAACGTCAACAGTTTGCTCGAGCGCGAGGCTTACCTCGCTGCGTCTTTCGCCTATGACCGGACTGTGCGCCAAGTTGCCCGCGGTCAGGTACCTTTTGGCATCGCTGTACCGCTATCATCCGACGCTGCCAATCTGTTGCGCCAGTCTTACCCCGATCTCGGCTCGGGTGAGGGACCAAAACAACTCTCCGCCTATTTCCGCGACAGCCTTTCCACCTACCAAGTTCCTCCAGTGTCCATGGGAGTCTCCGCCTTCCTCGTGATCGCGTCGATGGCGCTTGCTCTTGCGGCCGCGCTTCGTCCCAGAGAGTCGCAACTGCCGCTGCTGATCGGTGCCTTGGGCGTCATCGCTTTTCTGGCGGCGGCGGTCTACTGGGTTACGCCGGCAACGGACCCGTGGCTGCGGACGCTGATCTATGCCGTGCCGGTGATCCTGATCATCACGGGGATGATCGCGGCAGTGCCACGCTTACTTGAAGTCGAGGTCATCCGCGTTGTTGTGCCGCCCGTAGTTTTGATCGTCGCGGTACTGGGCTCGATTTTCGGGGGCATTACCAACCCGACGCCAGCGGCCGCGCTGGGTGCGGGCGGGGCCATGCTGCTCTCGGCGATCAAGCTGCTGGAGCGCAGCGAGCAGGTTGGGCCCTTTGATAACCGCATTGGTCGTAACCTTCTGCTGTGGACGGCGGCTTCGATCGCCGTAATGCTTTTGGTCAAGACCAACTTTCTCGATGGCGGTCAGTCGCAGGGGCTGGGCCGGGGTGTTGCCTCCGCCTTCGCGGGCCTGCTCTACGTCTTCTCAATCCTCGGCATGATCTACGCAGCCATGGTTTTGCTGAGCGCTCGCGTTGATCGACGGGTGGTTCCCAACCCGCGTACGATCAGGGCTGCGGTCGGCTCCTACCTGTTCAGCCGCGACCGGGTTCTGACCTCGATTCTGATGGAAACCGCCAAGGTCTCGGTGATGGTTTTTGCCATCCTGATCGGCTCACAGCTGCTGGCGCTGACCCTGCGGTCCTTCGGTGGGGAAGAGTACATCGAACACTTCCTGCGCTCGTTTGAAGACCCGCGCACTTTGCTGCTGGTGGTGATGATCGTGCTGTTCATCCTCGGCTTCGTGCTCGACTTTATCGAGATCATCTTCATCGTGATCCCGATCGTCGGGCCCGTGGTCTACGGGGCTGACCCCAACATCATGCACCCGGCCTGGATCACCATTCTGATCGCGGTGAACCTGCAGACCTCGTTCATCACGCCGCCCTTTGGGTTTGCCTTGTTCTACCTGCGTGGGGTAGCACCACCAGAGATCCAGACCAGCCACATTTACCGGGGTATCGTGCCATTCGTGATCATTCAGGTCGTGGGCCTGACCATCCTTTGGTTCTTCCCACAAATCACCACCTTCCTGCCGGAACTGCTACCGGAGAACTAGCGCGGCTGGGCGGCGATATCGCCGCCGCAGCGGGGCTGGTTCTTGCCTTTGCTGCGCTGTTCGTGATTGGTGGATGGGTGTCGATCGGGACAGCCCCCAAGCCCTTTGCGCCTGCGGAGGGCTTGTTTTTTTCTGGGGCGTGGCTGCAGGCCGTGATCATGGCGCCGGTGCTGCTGGCTCTGACCCGCCCGGGCGCCGCACCACTAGCGGTATTCGTCGACCGGGCCCTGGGGCTGTTCTGGCGGCTTTCGGGGCTGTGTCTGGTGCTGGTCGCGGCGCTGGTCTTTATCTGGGCCTCAGGCCGGGCCCTGTTCGACCTCGGCGCCTTGCCCCCCAGTGGCGGCTGGTCGGTGCTCCCCGCCGGGCTGAGCCGTTCGGAAGCCTGGTGGCTTGAGACCACCATGGCGCTGTTCGGGCTGGCCCTGAGCCTGAGTATTCCCACGCTGCTGCGCGCGGACGGCCATGTCAGCGTCGACGTGCTCTGGGCCCGATTCAGCCCGCGAACCCGCCGTTGGGTTCAGCGGCTGGGGAGTCTGCTGCTCGCCGTGCCGGTGGGTTGGG
>JBMTIF010000329.1:0-3581 GCA_049437045.1 Alphaproteobacteria bacterium
TTACGATGACACATCCGTACTGTTCCGGGACAAGGAGGGGACGTCACCCTTGCCTAGCGCGCGCCGGCTCATTGACGGTGTTATCAAGGGCATCGAGGACGGCGGGAACCAGTCCGGCATCCCGACGCCGCAGGGTTTCATCATGTTCGATGACCGCTACCGGGGAAAGCCTCTGGTCTTTGCCGGAACCATCGGTCTGATGCCGCGAAAGCTGCCGGATGGACGTGATGCGACCATTAAAGGAACCCAGCCCGGCGACGCCATCGTGATGGTGGGCGGACGCGTGGGCAAGGACGGTATTCATGGCGCAACCTTCTCTTCCGTTGCGCTGGATGAAAGTTCACCTGCGACCGCCGTACAGATCGGTGATCCTATCACCCAAAAGCGCCTTTCCGACGCGCTGATCTTCGAGTTGCGGGATCGTGGACTGATCCGCGCGCTGACTGACAATGGTGCCGGTGGGCTGTCTTCTTCGATTGGTGAAATGGCCGAGGAAACCGGCGGTGCGGAAATCTGGCTTGACCGGGTGCCGCTGAAATATCCGGGACTGAGCCCTTGGGAAATCTGGATTTCAGAGGCGCAGGAGCGCATGAGTCTGGCCGTGAAGCCAGAGAACGTGCAGGCGGTCATCGACCATTTTGCCTCGCGCGGGGTAGAGGCCACGGAAATCGGTCGCTTTACCGACACGGGCACCTTGGTCGCAACCTATGAAGACCGGCAGGCCATGGCCCTGGATATGGAATTCCTGCACGAGGCACCGCGTTTGTCTTTGCCCGTTGCAGCCGCTCCGTGTCCCGTTAGCCGCAGAAATGCGCCTGATCTGCCAAGCCTTTCTGAATGTCTGACGAGCCTGATGGCGCAGCCAAACATGCGCGGCCGCACACCACTGATCCGCCGTTATGACCATGAGGTGCAGGCCAACTCCGTGCTCAAACCGTTACAGGGGATCAATGGCCTGCATGCCGATGCAACAGCCATTCGGCCTGTGCTGGACCGGCCTGGTGCTGTTGCCGTTACCCAGTCGCTGTTTCCCCGCCTGACCGAGCGTGACCCCTACGCCGCAGCCGTGAACGCCGTTGATCTGTCTTTGCGGCAATTGATTGCCATGGGCGCGACGTTGGATCGGGCGGCTTTGTTGGATAACTTTTGCTGGTGCTCAGCCGATCAGCCAGAGCGGCTCTTCCAGCTGCGCGAGGCTGCACGCGGGTGCCATGACACAGCAGTTCAGCACCTTGTGCCTTTCGTTTCCGGCAAGGATTCCATGTTCAATGATTTCAAGGGCTTTGATGCCGAGGGTCAGCCCGTGGCGGTCTCTGCCTTGCCAACCTTGCTGATTTCCGCACTGGCCGTTCTGCCCGATTGGACCCGGGCCATATCCATGGATTTCAAAGCTGCTGGCGATGCTATCTTTTGGGTTGGTGCTGAGCCGGAAGCGGCGCTGGGTCGATCTGAGCTGGCGCAGAGCCTCAATCTGGACGAAGCTGAGCTGGATACCCCCAAAGCACGGGTTGAGGCCGATTATGCTGGTTTCGAAGCAGCAACAGCCAAGGGACTGGTTGCTTCGGCTTTGGCCGCTGGTTGGGGCGGTGCTGGAGCGGCGTTGACCCGTTCAGCCTTGTCTGGCGGGCTTTCAGCAAACGTTAAAACCGGCTGGACTACGGCGCAGTGGTTTACGGAGAGCGCAGGGGGGATACTTGCCACCACTGCCGCGAACGACGCTGCGGCCTTTGCCAACCTCATTCCCAACGCCCGCCAGATTGGAACGGTTACCGATACTGAGACCATGGTGTGGGACGGTGAAGCCATCAGCACCAAGACAGTCCTTGCCGCCTACCGACGTGACGAAAGCGGGGAGATCAGCCGATGAGCCAACCACGTGCGATCATCCTCTCTGGCCACGGCCTGAACTGCGAACGTGAGACCGCCTTTGCGCTGCAACAAGCTGGGGCGACGACCGAGATTTATCACATCAATGATCTGGCAGAGAACACCAGCGCCCTGAATGATGCGCAAATCCTTGCCATCCCTGGCGGGTTCTCTTTTGGCGACCATTTGGGGGCCGGCAAAGCCTTTGCTTCGGCCTTGAACGCGCGTCTTGATGACGGAATCGGTGCGTTGGTGGAACGTGGCGGCATGGTATTGGGCATCTGTAACGGTGCACAAATCTTGCTCAAGACCACGCTGTTTAAAGGCGCAGGCGTGACCCTCGCGCCTAATGCAGGCGGAGCTTACTTGTGTCAGTGGGAGACGCTGGACGTAACAGCGCCTTCACCCTGGCTTGAGGGGATGTCCTCCTTCGACTGCCCCATCGCGCATGGCGAAGGCCGCTTTGCGTTCTCAGCAGGGTCTCTGGACCGTCTCAAGGCTGATGGAGGGGATGTTCTGCGCTATCAAGGCTTGGCCCCTAACGGCGCGGAAGACAACCTCGCGGGGGTCACCGCGCACCAAGGGCGGGTTCTGGCCATGATGCCTCATCCCGAGCGCGCGCTGCTGTCACACCACCACCCTGATTATCACCGGCAGTCTGTTTTGGCCAAGCGTGAGGGCCGAAGCTTGCCGGCGTTTGGGCCGACGCTTAAACTGTTCGAAAATGCAGTGGCGGCCCTATGAGCGATCAACAGCAGTTGGATTTTTATCCGCGCATGCGGATGGCGGGTTTGAGTGCAGGTCTTATGCTGGTGCTATTCAGCGTGCTGGCGTTGCTGAACCTCGATCAAGGTCTGGTGCGTGTTCTGGGTATTTTTACCGTTGGCGCTGCGATTGCCACGGCCTTTGCCTCGCCTTACCTGCTACGAAAGCGTCCATCGATGAGCATTGACGCAGCGGGAATAACACTGCTGCCGACCTTTTCCCGCCGGGTCTACATTCCGTGGAAGTGTCTGGCTTCAGCCCGAACCGCCATTCGGGCCAAGCACCATCTGCGGCTGGAAGTCGATTGGACACAACTTTCCGAAGGCGATACCGACCCAACAGGTGACAGCCTTCCGCATCCGCGATCAGCGCCGCTGGAGCTCCACGGGCTGCGCCGCATCGATCTGGACGCCAATGTTCATGAAGTTCTGCTGATTTTGCAAAAATACAAGAACCAAGCCGGGTCTTAGACCATTTCGCTCATTTCGACCCATCGGCGCTCGGTCATCGAGATTTGTGCGGCGATACCCATCTGCACGGACATCCGACCATCCCGCGCAGTAACCAAGGCAGGCGTTCCATCTTGCATGGCCTTCTGGAAGTCCAAGTGCTGGAAATAGGATGAACCGAAATGCGATCCTGCGGCGAGCACCGCTTCGTCAATCTCAACAGTTTCTTTCACGGGGTTCTATGGGCGGCGAGGCATGAAGGTGATGATGCCCTCAGGAATTTTTACCTCTAACTTGGCATCATTGCCGACCAAAGTGATCTCTTCCTGATTCTCTGAGCCTTCGGCAAACATGCAAAGGTCCAGTTGCGCCTTGGCTCCGCTTTCGAACTCTACGGTGACAAAGCCGTGGTCAAAGATGTCCGGTCTTTCACCGTTGTACTCTTCGTTGAGGTGGTTCACCGCCTGACCCCCCATCCCCATCACTGCGACCGGTTCCTCT
>JBMTIF010000330.1:0-3550 GCA_049437045.1 Alphaproteobacteria bacterium
CGACTGTGCCGTCAAAGTCCCGGTTCTCCGCCAGATGCCGCGCAGCGCCCAGCAACATCGCCGTATGACCATCGTGGCCACAAGCGTGCATGGCGCCATCGATTTGTGACTTATGGGGCAGGTCGCGGACTTCCTGAATGGGCAGGGCGTCCATATCAGCCCGCAGGCCCACCGTCTTGCCGCTGCTCTGACCCTTGCCGCGGATGACACCAACAACGCCCGTGCGTCCAATGCCGGTTACGACTTCATCGAGACCAAACTCCTGCAGCTTTTCCGCCACCAGCGCCGCCGTGCGATGCACGTCGTACTGGAGTTCTGGATGCGCGTGGATGTCGTGTCGCCAAGCGCGAATATCGTCGAGATGTTCCGCAAGAGAATTGATCAGAGGCATGGTACTGGTCCTTTGCACAGGAATCGTTTTCTGCCCTCAACGCTAACGCGCCGTTCACAAAAGCTCAATCTGTTGCGTGAATTGTTAAAGGATTGATGCACTTGTCGCGCTCTTGCCTTATTTAGTAGTGACTTTCGTGACCCGATTAGATGACCCTTTGGATACTATGCTGCTTCTTCGAAACTTCTCGACAGCGATAATAGCGCTGCTTTTCGCCCAGACTGCCCATGCAGTGGACGAGGCCGCAGCCGGGGCAGGCGAAGACAAGCAGCAAACCGTCACCGAAGGCACCTACGCCTTGCCCAACTCAGTCGCTTATGAGGGGCAGGTCTATAAGCTGACGGGGCGACCACTCAGCACGGATCAGATGAAGCTGATGATGCCGGGCGTGACGTGGGTCTACTACCGCGAAGACGGCACCACGCAGTGGGAATACCACACCTTCGACGGCTATGTGCTGCGGTGGAATGAACAAAGTACCGTCGTTGTCGCAGGGGCTTGGCAAATCATCGATAACCGGATTTGCTGGACGTACAACGGTGCCTTTTGCCGACGGATATGGGAAACCGAGCGCGGGGACTTGTTCGCGATCCCTCTTGGACCCGATCGTCCACTGATGCCCGCGCGGTTTGAAATTGGCGACCCCTTGGGGCTGTCTAACCGGCAAGTTCAGTGGCTGGTGACGCAGAGTCAGGACTTGAATGAGCGTCAGCCGCTTTACCCGACCGCACCGGAAATTGTACCAGAGGCCGAACCGGAAGAGGCCGACAGAGCCATCGATAAGAATGGCGCACCGCAAATATTCACGCTGGAGTAATGCCAATGATGACCTTCAAACACCTCGCAACAGCGCTTTCGGCCCTGGCGGTAGGGAGTTCGATGGTGATCCTTGGCGCAGCAGTCGCGCAGGCAGCCGGGCAGGGCGAAGACGCCGAAACACGGTTATCCGTAGAATATGACGGCACGCGCTACTTTCTGACCCGCCAGCTCAAGAACGAAGAGCTGCACGAGCTGCTGACTGGAAACACGCTGGTTTTCATCCACCCATCGGGCGAGGAGCAGGAACTGCACCTGGAGAACGGTCAGACGCGGAATGGATGGGAGGCGGGGCGCGATGCCAGTTCCGGCTTTTGGCAGATCGAAGGGGATGAAGTTTGCTGGACCTACCCCTCAGGAACGCATTGCAAGCCACTGTTTGAGTCCGAACGGGAAAACCTCTATGGGCAGGTGCCGGGTTGGTACGATGGCCCGCTTGCATTTATTTGGGAACCGGGCGACAGCCGAGGTCTGTTGGACCGGCCACTGCGCGGCAACGCGATCTGAGCATGATACCCAATTTGGTGGAAAAGGCCGCTGCCTGAGCCCAAAAATCAAGGCAGCGACCCTTAATCCGTTATCTCTTTCCAGCACAGAAGAGATAACGAAAGGCTGGCCAAAAGTATGGCCTTACTTCCATGCGTAACCGCTGACGTTCGTCCCTTGAACAAAGCTGGAAGCAGCTTCGCCTGCGGTCGTGTAGCCATTGCTGACATAGGTCTGTCCAGCGTTGATGGCTTGCGCGGAACTGGTCAGATCGATGAAGTCAGTGTCCCCACCAATCGGCGCAAAAATGTCGCCATCCAATTCAGCCGGAACGGGGACGACATCGATGGTGGTTTTGGTGGTCCGGCTCGCAGACGCGCCATAGCCTGAACTCGCGCCAGTCAACTGCGCCTGGGTGGCACTGACCGCATTGCTTGCGGACATGATATTGGCAAAGGTGCCCGTGGCCGCATTGGATACCTGCTGAGCAACGCCAGAGACGTAGCGGGTCGTGCCGTGAGCATTATAATTCATCGGCAGACCAGTAGGCACAATGGGGCCGTTCCACACCTGTGGTACCGCAGTCGGTGCCTGAATAACCCGAGGGATCGGGCGGGTATAATAGCCCGGTGCGGTGCCGCAACCGAAGTTGCCGCAGGTCACGCCAATATTTGTTGGCGTGCCAACATAATTGACGTGCTGCTGGGTCACGGGAACCACTTGACGCATCACTTGGGGCTGCTGGTTGACGACAGGAACGACCTGACGCTGGACCACCGCTTGCTGCCCAATAACCGGGACAGGCTGAACCTGCACGTGCGGACGCTGCTGCACGACGGGGACGGGCTGCGTTTGAACATGGGCTGCTTGCTGACGCACGGGCACGATCTGCTGCTGTACCTGTGGCACCTGTTGCAGCACGCCTACGCCGGATGGGACGACTTGCGGCACTTCCTGCACGACCTTAACCGGTACTTTGACCACTTGAGGAACGTAAACCTTCTGGATCACCGGAACTTCGACGCGCTTGACTACTGGCACCTTCTCGATGCGTTCTTCATAAACGCGCTTCACGACCGGAACTTTCTGGATGTGAACTTCTTCGACGCGCTTTACGACCGGGACCTTCTCGATCCGCTGCTCGTAAACCCGCTGCACGACCGGAACCTTCTGGATCCGGATTTCTGGCACTTGTTGGACCTGCTGCTGAATAACAGGCATCGGGCCTTCCTGAACGATTGGCGCAACACCATAGTCGTAGTTGCAAGCGTTATTGTAGGATTGTCCCGGCACGATGACGTGACAGCCTTCGCTATAAGCGGGTGTTCCGTACGACTTTACATAGCCCTCTGCCCATACCGATTGGGCGGCAACCACAGACGATGCGGTTACAAGGAGGGCAGAGAAGATAAATTTTGGGCTCATCTAGCTTGTTCCTCATTAAATTGGTTGGAACCCATCGCTGCAACCAGCCTGCCATTTCACGAGGAAAATCATTTTTTTCTTAAATTAAAATAAATTTCGATAACACAGGCTTTCGCAGAAGAAATCCCTATTAAAGACCCATTTGACAGAATAATTGTCATGCTTTGTTCTTAATGTAGAATATGAATAAAAAGGGCGTCTTTGAGGGCTTTGGCATTATTTTCCTAAGGATGAGGAAGCAGAAAAGCCCTACAAATCAGAAAGTTGTGCTATAAAAATCACACATTCGCCACGAGATTGCCGAATCGAAAAAATATACACGAATCCGATTGTACTGCGGTGTCACGTCGCGTAAGGTCCAGCTAATTTCAAAAACGAGAATTTTCTCCTTCATATTTCATACCGTCGGAGTTTTTACGATGCGAAAGGTGC
>JBMTIF010000331.1:0-3548 GCA_049437045.1 Alphaproteobacteria bacterium
TTGGACCCGAGCCGGGTTACAGTCAACACGACAGTCTTGGGCGGCGGCTTTGGGCGGCGCGGGGAGGCGGATGTTGCCATCCTCGCTGCCCGTATCGCGAAAAAGCGCCCCGGCATGCCCATAAAGCTCACTTGGTCCCGCGAAGAAGACATGCGCCGCGACTTCTATCGTCCTGCGGCTATGGCGCGGATGCGTGGTGTGGTGAATGACGGTCAGCCAGTGGCTGTAGACGTTTCTTTTGCTGCGACCTCGGTCATTCTTCAGACAATGGCGCGACCTGCTCTGGCCCCTTTGACGCGAGAGCAAGCCGTGCTGTCGGGCAGTGATCCTGAAGGTCTCTCCGGCGCACACGACCAGCCCTACAATATCCCCAACTATCGGGTGCGCGGTCACCTTGTGCCGTCGCCTTTGCCTATAGGCTATTGGCGCGCGGTTGGGGCGTCCTTTGGCGGGTTCTTTTTCGACAGCTTCATCGATGAAATGGCCCATGCCGCCGGACGTGACCCGCTGGCTTTCCGGGTGGACATGGCCCGGGACGAGCATGGACCCAGTGCCAAGGTTCTGGAAGCCGTTGGGGAAATGTCGAACTGGGCTCAGGCCCGTGCCGAGGGCCGGGCTCTTGGTGTCGGGTTCACCTACTCTTTCGGCTCCCCGGTTGCCCAAGTTGTCGAGGTGGTGAAGGAAGCCGCCGGTATCCGCATCGCAAAGGTTTGGATTGCGACCGACGTGGGCATAGCGCTTGATCCTGGCAACATCGAAGCTCAGATGACAGGCGGATGTTTGTTTGGTCTTTCTGCCGCGGTTATGGGTGAAATCACGTTCAGCGATGGTGAAGCCGAACAGTCAAACTTCTACGATTATGATGCTTTACGGATGGCATCCTCACCGTCGTTTGAGGTGCAAGTGCTGGAAAACGCCACCTACTTGGGCGGCGTGGGTGAGATTGGTACACCACCAGCAGCTCCGGCGCTGGGCAACGCGCTGTTTGCCTTGACCGGCCGGCGTGTTCGCCAGTTGCCCTTCAACAAGGAATTTGATTTCGTGTAAGGGCCAAACGAACTGAAAGCCGGAGGAAGGGTGTTGAGCGGAAAACGGAACTCTGGTTCTGAACCCAAAGGTTTTTTAGCCATCTGGTGCGAAATGGCGGCGTCGGATCTGGAAGACTATCGCAACTGGTTAACCCGGGAGCATATCGCCGATCGTACTTTTTCTCCGGGGTTTCTGAGTGTCCGTCTGTTTGAGGCCGTGGACAACATGCGCTCGCATTTCATCCTTTACGCCACCGAAAACGCGGACGTTCTCAAAGGCGCAGCCTACAAGAAGATCCTCGACAATCCCTCCCCCTGGACCCGTCGCATCATGCCAAAGTTTGGGCCTTTTGATCGGGCGCTGGGGGGGCAGGTGATGAAGGTTGGAAACGGCTTTGGTGCGCACGTTGCCATCTGGCGGTTGCAGGTGCCGGTAGCCGATTGCGATTGGGCCATGATAGAGGCGCACATGCGCAAGGTCACAGAGACCAGTGGCATCGTCAGTGTCCGTGCCTTTCAAGTCGATCGCGGCGTCACAGAGCGAGCCAGCGAAGAGAAAACCATGAGGAGTGGTGGCGAAGGCGAATTTGACGTGTTGCTTTGTGCCGAAGCCATGAGCGAACAGGCCGCCCAACGGGCCGAGCGTGCCCTTTCCCAGAAGCTTCCAGAGCTTTTTCCCTGCCTTGAAAACCACCAAAGCAGCTGTTTCCGGATGATCTATGGTGAAGCCGCGCATGAGGGGGAAACGCCGTCGAGCCTGGATTGACAGGTGATGAAAACTGGATAGGAATGACCGCTGACGGGCGTTGAGCGCGGTCTTCACTCATCCGAGTAGGGCAACCGCGACGCTGCTGCCCCTCAGATTAGATGTTTCGGCTGGTGGGGCGATTTGAAGGAGCCCTGCTTATGAAAACGATCATCGAACCCTTTCGCATCAAAGCCGTTGAACCCATTCAACTGACCACGCAGGATGAGCGTCGCGCGTTTCTGGCCAAGGCCAGGCACAACTTGTTTCTGCTGCCTTCCTCTCAAGTGCTGATCGACTTGCTGACCGACTCAGGCACCGGCGCAATGAGTGCAGCCCAGTGGGCAGCGGTCATGACCGGGGACGAAAGTTATGCCGGTTCGCCCTCATTCTTCCGGTTTGAGGCAGCGGTCAAGCACCTCATGCCTTTCAAGCACGTCTTGCCCACCCATCAGGGTCGGGCGGCGGAGGCCATGCTCATGTCCCTGTTTGGTGGTGCGGGTAAGGTGGTTCCCAACAACACCCACTTCGACACCACTCGCGCCAATGTCGAAGCATCTGGCGCGCGCGGCGTTGATCTGGTGATTGCCGAAGGTCTCGACCCGAAAAGCCTGCATCCGTTCAAAGGCAACATGGACCTGAACCGTCTTGAGGCCTTTATGGCGGAAAATCATGCCAACGTGCCGCTGGTCATGCTGACCATAACCAACAATGCAGGGGGTGGTCAGCCGGTGAGCCTGGCGAACATTCAGGCTGTTTCTGAAATCGCGCGCCGCTATGGCAAGCCCTTCTTCATTGATGGATGTCGCTTTGCGGAAAATGCTCATTTCATCAAATCCCGTGAAGACGGTCAGGGATCGCGCAGTATCGAAGACATCGTGCGGGACTGTTTTGCTTGTGCCGATGGGATGACCATGAGCGCCAAGAAAGACGGTCTGGGAAACATTGGCGGGTGGCTTGCCCTCAATGACGATTCATTGGCGGAAGATGCCCGAGCGCACCTGATCAGAACAGAAGGTTTCCCAACCTATGGCGGCCTCGCAGGGCGGGATCTGGACGCCTTGGCCGTGGGGTTAAAGGAGGTTGTGGACGAGAACTATTTGACCTATCGCGCCCGGACCAACGCTTACATCGTTGAACGACTGGATGCTTTGGGGATCCCGGTCGTTAAGCCTGCTGGTGGGCATGCGGTTTTCGTCGATGCTCGGTCCTGGCTGAGCCATATCGATCCGATGGCCTATCCGGGCCAAGCGCTTGCAACTGCCCTCTATGAGGTTGGCGGCATCCGCAGCTGTGAGATTGGCACGGTCATGTTTGGTCGTCAGCCTGATGGAACAGAGCAGCCTGCGCCTATGGATTTGGTGCGTCTGGCCATGCCGCGCAGAACCTATACGCAAAGCCACGCGGACTATATCATTGAGGTGTTTGAAGAAGTCGCTGAACAGTTGCCGCGTCTCAAAGGGCTGCGCATCGTCAAAGAACCCCGCATGTTGCGGCACTTTACGTGCGAGTTTGAGACCCTGACTTAGGGGCGCTCTTTCTTGAAAGCTGGGGGAGGCGAACTTGCGCAGTTCGAAAACAATTCACGTCATTTCTGCCCATGCAGAAGGCGAGGTTGGTGACGTCATCGTTGGCGGTGTCATGCCGCCCCCCGGCGAGACCCTTTGGCAGCAAAGCCGTTGGATTGCTCGGGACCAGACCCTGCGCAACTTCATGCTGAACGAACCACGCGGTGGCGTGTTTCGCCATGTTAATCTGCTGGTTCCTCCCAAGCA
>JBMTIF010000332.1:0-3546 GCA_049437045.1 Alphaproteobacteria bacterium
GTTTTTGCGTCGTCTGCAGGGCGAAAAACGTAGCCAGCAAGGACATCAACCCCAGCACCGCTGGCAGAAGCATCGCGGCGCTTTGCCCACGAAAAACCATCAGGGGTTCTTTGGGTGCGATCATTTTTCGAGCAGGTCGCGCTGGTTTCTTCTTCGCGGTCATGGCTTACCCTGTGCTGCCTGCTCTACACGGCCCTGATTGAGCCGAATTTCGGGGTAGTCAAATCGCTGGCGCAGGCTATCGCTGTGGGTGGCGACCACCACTGTGGTGCCGAGTTTGTTCAGCTCCTCAAACAATCGAATCAGCTTCAACCCAATACCGTCATCGACATTGCCCGTCGGCTCGTCCGCCAGCAGCAAGGCCGGGCGGTTGATGACTGCACGGGCAATGGCGGCGCGCTGTTTCTGACCGCCGCTAAGCTGCTCAGGTTTGGCGTCGGCGTGATCGCCCAATCCAACCCAGTGCAGCAACTCCCCGACATAATCCCGCTCGCCCTTCACCTCTTTTCCCGTCACTCTCAAGGGCAGAGCGATGTTGTCGTAGATGCTCATGTGGTCGATGAGTCGAAAATCCTGAAACACCACACCCAGCCGGGAGCGGACATAGGCCTTTTGGTCGCGAGACAGGTCGGCAATATCCCGACCAAATATCTGCAACCGCCCTTTACTGGGACTGAGACCCAGAAACATCAGCTTCAGCAAGGTCGTTTTGCCCGCACCACTGGGTCCGGTCACAAAAGAAAACGACCCGGCAGGCAAATGCAGCGACACGTCCCGGATGATGCCGGGCCGAGCAGGATAATCGACCGAAACCTGATCCATTCGAATCAAAGCAAAGACCCTTCGTTCACCTGATGGACATGCGTGTCATGATGGATAATCTAGTCGCATAGTCTGCGGCGTTATAGTCACAAATCTGCGGTTTTTGATGTCAAAATCGACCATGAGACACTCCCTTTTTTTGCTCTTCCGTGTTTAAAGACGGTCGGCTATCGGGTAAAACGACTCTTACCATTATGCGTACGTCCCTGTATTGGATGAAAGGTCCGGCGAACCAATGCGCGTCGAATGTCCAAATTGCAGTACCATCTACGAAGTGCCAGCCGTTCATTTCGTGGATGGGGCTCGGCGCTTGCGCTGCACCCAGTGCGGCTATCGCTGGAACCAGTCGGCATCGTCTGCTGATCTGAATGAAAGCAAGAAATCGACGCCTTTGCTCGACATGCTCGAACCCGCCATGAATATGGAGGCGTCAGCGGCCGTCAATGTAGACATTATCGGTGAAGACGCTGATCCGGCTGTTGCTCAATCCATAGCAGCAGAGCTCGATCCGCAGCGCGCGGATCAGGCTTTCGGTGAGATCGACGAAGCTCTCGCACCCATGCCCGCCCCGAGCGCCGAGCAGGAAATTGCGATGGCTGGACGACGCTGGCAATGGGGCTTGGGTCTGGTAGCCGCAACGGTGCTCGTTTCCGCACTGGTTTTGGGGCGCGAAGCAGTTGTGAGCGCTGCGCCCGTGACGCAGGGACTCTATCGAACCGTGGGTCTGGAGCCTTGGAGTGATTTGCGGCGCTGGGACTTGTGCCTGGCCAACGCGGATGCAACCGAGCTTCGCTACAACCTGACCAACACCAGCGCCTTTCGTCGCGGCGCGCCAGAGCTGTTTGTCACCGATGACGCCGGCAATCTTGCACGCCTTGAAGGGCCGTCTGGCTCCTTGCGGGCCGGTGAGACAATTCGTGGCGCCGCTTCGTTGGCCGGGTTTGCACTTTCCAAACCCGAAACCTTGTCCCTGTCGACCAAAACGGACCAGTCAGACGCCCGCGCCTTCAGCCGATGCTGAATGGTTAAGAAGCCTGCAGGATCGCGTCGAGTTTGCCTGCAGCTTCCAGCGCGAACAGGTCATCGCTGCCACCAATCAGTTCTCCATCCACAAAGATTTGCGGCACGGTCGAGCGACCACCCGAGCGCTGAATCATCTCTTCCTTAGCGCCATCCACCTCCCAGATATTGATGCGGCGGACTTCCACGTTCTTGGACTGCAAAAGACGATCAGCCCGCGCGCAAAAACCACAAAAATCGCGGTAGTACATTTCGACGTCGGCCATCAGTGGCATCCTATTCCAATTCGAACTCCTGTCTGAAATGGGTATGGCCGACCACGCGTGCGACCACAACAACGCCAATACGTGCTACGCCGCAGGCGCGTAGCTCAGCGCTGAGTTCTTCTATGGTTGCGCCTGAGGTGTAGACATCATCGACCAGAACGACGTTTTGCCCCGCCAGAACGCTGCGACGGGCCGGACTGACCTCAAAAGCCCCCCTGACGTTGTCGGAACGCTGTTTTCGGTTCATGGCCTTCATGGGCGGGGTGTTTCGGACGCGCTCGATCCAATCCGGGGCATAGCGTGCTTCGACCTTCTTTGCCAAAGCCAAGGCCAATGCCGCAGACTGATTGAATCGCCGAGCCAGATAGCGTCGCCAATGCAAAGGCACCGGGATGATGATGTCATTCGGGCCAATCTTCTCCGCCGCCACACCAGCCATCCACGTGCTCAAAGCCGGAACGACATCCAGTCGATCCCGATATTTCAGGGCGAGGATCAGCGCGCGGCTGGCATCGTCGTAAGCGAAGGCGGCGCGCATCCAGTCGTAAGCCGGTGGTGCGGTCAAGCAGGGGGCACAGATCGGTCCAGTTTCCCGAACCGAAGTAGGCCTGCCGCAGCAGTCACACAGAGGATCGGCCAAAAACTGCATGGACTGAAAACAAGTGACACAAAGCCCGGCCTGCCCGCGAATCATGGATGAACACAGAGCGCAACGCGGGGGCAGCACCCAGTCCATCGCCGCCCGCGCCCCGTGTCCCACACCGCGCAGCTGCATTGGCAGCCGACGCACGGGCAAGGCTGCCCCTGTGTCTTTGGTAGGTTTTTGGGAGTTGCGAAGTCGTCGATCCTTGTCCATATCGCCAAGGCATAGAGCGATGGCCGCTCAATTCAACCAAAGCGATATTATGGTCGATACATTCGCGCCAAACGTGTTTGATAGCCGCATCAAGCAGATGCAAATTCAGCGAGCTGTTCGCAGCGATGCCGATCATCACTTCTTGCACGCAGAGACAGCCCTGCGTCTGAGCGACCGGTTGCTGGATCTGGATCAGAACTTTGGAACCGTCGCCGTTCTAGGCTGGTGGCCAGAGGATATACGGACCCTGATACCGGGAAAGCTGGATGACGCGCAGATTGTGGACCTGAGCTTTGACCGAGCCCAAGCCCAGATTGATCTGGAATTTCTACCGCTGCGGTCCCAGTCCTTCGATCTGATCATTTCCAATATGGCTCTACACTGGGTGAACGATCTGCCCGGCATGCTGTCCCAGATCCGAGCGGCCTTGCGCCCCAATGGCGTGTTCCTGGGCAGTGCGCTCGGGGGCGAAACCCTGCACGAACTGCGCGCCTCGTTTGTTGCCGCGGAAACAGACATCAGCGGCGGTTATCACCCCCGGATCTCCCCCGTCATGGACCTGCGTGATGCCGCCGGCCTGCT
>JBMTIF010000333.1:0-3537 GCA_049437045.1 Alphaproteobacteria bacterium
CGAACCCACGATACGGTCTCCCGTATACTCCCTTAGCAGGGGAGCGCCTTCAGCCGCTCGGCCACCTCTCCGCGCTCTGTGGCCCGGGAGCAAGTGCTCGGGGACACGATGAAGCCGCTTATAGGTCGGTTCGTTCTTGCCTGCAATCACCCTTTTCCGCTCGTTTCAGCGTGTCGGCTATGAACGCAGGGTCTCGCTTTGCAACGCAAATCCAATTAACTAAGCGGCATGCAAACCGATACCGCCATCCTGTCCGTCAATCAGGCCATGATCTTCGCGATTTTTGGCCTCGCCATGATCTCCTTTATCTGGGGCCGCATTCGCTATGACGTGGTCGCCCTGACCGCGCTTGTTGCTGCGGTCCTGCTGGGCGTGGTGAAGTCGGACGACGCCTTCATGGGGTTCTCGCAGAGCGCGGTCATTACTGTTGCGTTGGTGCTGATTATCTCAAAGGCGATCCAGGACAGCGGCGTGATTGATCGCCTTGCCGGTCCACTGGAAAGCGTGTCGGACCGGCCATTGCTGTTCATGGCGATGCTGACGGGGATTGCCGCGCTGCTTTCGGGCTTTATGAACAACGTCGGGGCGTTGGCGTTGCTCATGCCGGTGGCGATTTCCCTGTCCAAGCGCCCGAGCCAGATCCTGATGCCGCTGTCATTTGGAACCATACTGGGCGGCCTGACGACCCTCATCGGTACGCCGCCGAACATCATCGTATCGAACTACCGCGAGCAGATCACCGGCGAGCCTTTTGGCCTTTTTGCCTTTTCACCTGTGGGGGGTGTTCTTGCCTTCGTAGGGCTGGTGTTTCTGTTGCTGATCGGATGGCGGCTGATCCCCTCGAAACGCAAGCCGCCACAAGGGACGACGGCCCATTTTGAAATCAAGGACTACGTGACAGAAATTCTGGTCCCGGAAGATCATCCGCTGATCAATGAGCAAATCTTCCGTCTGGAGAGCCTGTCAGACGGCGGCATTCAAGTTGTCGGAATCATCCGGGGGGCAACCAAGCTATTTGGTAACCTACGCCTGCGTCACATCCGCAAAGGCGATATTCTGATGATTCAGGCTGGGCCAAACGTGCTGCAGGACTTTTTGGCCGCGCAAAAGCTGGAACTGGCCGGAGCCGACGAGTTCATTGAAGAACACATGGCATCCGAACACGCTGCGCTCATGGAAGCGGTGGTTCTGCCCGGTTCACGGGTCGAAGGACGCTCTCCACGGAGTCTGTACCTGCGACGCAAATACGGCGCTAACCTGCTTGCCATCGCGCGAGAAGGCACGCCAATTCAGGACCGTATCGGCCGCGTAAGGCTGCGCGCAGGTGATGTTCTGCTGCTGCAGGGTGAACCGTCGACACTGCCGGATACCATCAATGATCTGGGCGCTGTTCCTCTGGCCCAGCGCGCGCTGATGCTCGGCCAGAATCAAAAGGAAGACTGGGCGCCGTTGGGCTTATTTGCCCTCGCTATCGCAGCAACCGCACTACTGGGTGTCCCAGTTGCCATTGCCTTTGCTGCAGCGGTCGTTGGGATGCTGCTGTTTGGCAGGATTGATCCGCAGAAGCTGTATCAAGCCATCGACTGGCCCATCATTGTGCTGCTGGGCGCGATGATCCCGTTGGGTGATGCGCTGGAGAAAACCGGCGCCACAGCCTTGATCGCAGAAGGGGTGGTGACGACCGCCGGTGCCTTTGGGCCACTGATCCTGCTCGCCATCATCATGATCGTTACCATGACCCTGTCCGACATCATGAATAACGCCGCGACGGCCGTGGTCATGGCACCGATTGCGGCAACGGTCGCCAACGAAATCGGCTCATCTCAGGATGCCTTCCTGATGGCCGTGGCCTTGGGCGCGTCCTGCGCTTTCTTGACCCCCATAGGGCACCAGAACAATCTGCTGGTCATGGGGCCCGGCGGCTATCGATTTGGGGACTATTGGCGCATGGGATTGCCTCTGGAAATCCTCATTGTTGTACTGGGAACACCCCTGATCGCCTTTATTTGGGGCATATAGCCGTCGAGTTACCCCTGAGATTCTGAGAAAGAACTCTTGCATTAACCCGAATCAGTTCCGATTTATTAGGAAGCTTACGGGACCGCACTATTCTCAGGGGGAGGCTTGCCAATGAACTCGCCAACACTTCGAAACCTTGGTCTCGCGGTTTACGTGATTTTGGCCGTTGTGACCGCGTTTGCCGCCATCACCGGTTCGGTGATTTAAGCCATGTCTCAAGGAAAACGTGTTTCTTCAAAGTCGATGAAGGCTGGCGCCTATGCGGAACCGTCGGGTTCTGCCTCTCCGGCTGCGTCAAACGGCGTGAAAGCCGGCGTTGCACGCTGGCTCGTTGGTCTGCCGCTGCCCGTCATGGGGCTTGCACTCATTATCGAGACCATCAGTGCTGATATCGATGCCGCTCTGGTCCTGCTGGGCGCGATTGCCTTACAACTGGCCGGGATCGGTCTGGTTCGCCGCGGCTTGAAAACGCGGCAGTCGGGCGGGGTTGAGGCTGCGCTGAACAGTCCGAGCCCGGTTCTGGGTCTGGGGCTGGCTGCGCTGGTGGCCGCTCTGTTCCTGACCTGTCTGGCTGGCCCGGCTGGGGTGGCTCAGGCTGCTGGCGTCGCCGTACTGGGTGCAATCGCGTTGTGGTTGGGTCTGTTCACGGCAACCGGCGCCAAAAGCAACCCCAGTGGTTTGCGAGAAAAAGTTGCGGGCATCGATATGGCCGATTTGCGCAGACAACTGGCTCAAGCCCACGACTACGTCAAACGCATGCGGATCAGCGGCGCTCAGCTGTCGTCCCCCAAAGATCAGGCGCAGGTTGATCGTATCGCCAACCACGCGGAAAGCGTGCTCGAAGGCATCCTCGCCGACCCGGGTGATATCCGGCGGGCCAGGCGCTTCATGGCCACCTACCTCGAACGCGCAACCACATCCGTGGAGCAGTTTGTCGAGGCGGAGAGCAAAGGCAAAGCACAAGCCCACCGCAGCGATTTCAATGCCACGCTGGATGTCATCGAAAAATCTTTTGAAGACCAAAAACAACGTCTGGATGCCGAAGATTCAATCGATCTCGAAGTCCAGCTCGACGTCCTACGCAAACAAATGGAGCGAGAAGGCCTCTAGCAGAGCCTCCGCTTTCCGAGCCAAACCAAGAAGGATCAATTCCAATGGCTACTGAAACCAAAACCGCCGTCGCTGAAGTCATTTTTCCCGATGTTGCTGAAGACGGCTCCGTAACCAACACGGCTCTGGTTCCGATCGACATGGATGACCCAACCAATCAGGCTATGGTCAACAAGTACATGTCTGAGCTGGATATGTCCGATACCAACTCGATCATCTTTTTCGGGTCCAAGGCTCAGCAGGAGCTGACCACGATTTCCTCGTCTATGCTCGACGGTGTGCGGAACAAGGACGTTGGACCGGCTGGCGATGCGCTGACGAACAAGGTGTCCGCGCTCAAAGGCTTTGACGCTAGGTCGCTCGACCCGAACCGCAAGCCGAATTTCTTCATGCGCCTGTTTGGCATGG
>JBMTIF010000334.1:0-3527 GCA_049437045.1 Alphaproteobacteria bacterium
CTCTTTCAGATCCCATTGCTGCTCCAGCGCTTCATGGATCCGGCCCAGGTCGGAGCTGGGCTCGTGCATGTCCGGCTCACGCACCGTAATGAAGTGCAAGCGTACCGTTGGATCGATAGCGATGATTCGGTCATCGGCGGATTTGCGAACGACCTGCTTGTGCACCTGTGCATCTGGTGGAACATCCACGACGAGATCGCCGGTGAGCAAAGTCTGACAGGAAAGCCGCCGATCCGCTTTCATGTTGCGCTTGGTTGCGTAGCGCGTTTCAACGGCGTTGGGGTCAGAGGCGTGCGACGCCGAAGACGTAATCCCATGCTTGGCGAATTCACCTTCACCCAGTGTGATCTGACACCGGCCACACATGCCGTTACCACCGCACAGGCTGTCGATATCAACGCCCAGTTTTCGCGCAGCCTGTAGGACCGGCGTACCAACTGGAAAATCGCCACGCTTGCCCGATGGCGTGAAGACGAGGCGCGCGGTCTGACCCGCTTCTGGTGAGGTATTTTCTGTCATGTTCGATTTCTATGCGAAACTGCAAAGCGCAAACGAGCCTAAAGCAGAATGGAAATGGTCTAGAAGCGGCTTGCGAATATGTTCATTTGGCCGCAGCTGCAAGCCTAAAAGCGACGAACACCCCAAAGGGCCATTTCGTCGCAAAAGCTAGCGCGAATGTTTACATAAAATTCGAAATTGCGACGAAAAACGCTGACTAAGCGTGTATGTATTCCTAATTTGAGAGGAATACGAAAAAAGGCGCCAAATAACGAAGTCGGACGAAAAACGGCCCGATTTGTGCCTATCTTTGTAAGAAAGATATATATTAGTTATTCTGTCGGAACGAGAGAAATGAAAAGACTTATCACGTTCTTGGTTGTTTCCTTCTGTGTCTCAATGGGCACAGCCACCACCGCAACAGCCAATCCAAAGGCACTGAAGGAAGAGCACGTTCGGCTCAGCGAAACGAGTATTGCTTATGACGAGCAAATTGCCCGAAACATTGCCGTCGTTGCTGCTCAGAACCAGAAGTACGAGAGCCTTTGCTCGGCCAACAATTTCACATCCGTCAGCTGTGCCAAGTTCAAGGAACAGCTCGATTCCTACCACCTGCAGGTTGCGAGCCAGAAGGTGCAGGCAGATTTGCTGAAACAGGAAATCGTTGCGATTGAGGCCAAACTGGCTGAAGCGATTGAGGTCAACACCGCGACCATTAACTTGCTGGCCAAACGCTTGGAGCTGACTGCACTGAAGATCGAAAAGGTGCGCCGTCGCCAGGTGACGGTGGAAAGGTTCATTGAGAACAACTCCAGCTCATCTGACAGCGATGCCATCGCACAACGCGCGCGCCTGGTTCAGCAACTGCCAACCATCAACCAACAGTTGTTCACGCTGGAAACTGATCTGGATAAGCTACTGGCTGCGCTGCAGCTGGCAGAAAGTCAGAAAGCGACAGACTGACCACAGCCACACCGGGCTTTTTCGTTGGGGTTCTCAAAGGTGAACCCCGACGACAAACGGTCTTCATGGTAATCCATTGTCGAACCGAGCAGGAACATGAAAGCAGCGGGTTCGATGAAGATACGAACGCCCTTGTCCTGCACCTCCTCTTCCATCGCTGACTTTTCGGATGCGTACTCAACGAAGTACTCCATCCCTGAACATCCGCCCTTTTTGACGCCCACACGCAGCCCCTGCACCGCATCATCGCCGGACTTGGCAATCAGCGATTTCACGCGATCTGCGGCTTTATCGGTCAGGTTCAGAACGTTCTGCATCATGGCGGAAACTCAATTCGTTCGGTTCTCAGGATTTAAATATAGGCACGAATCTGCGGTTGCGCAAAGCCTCGGCTACAACCCCAGCACAAGCTGAGCGTCTTCACTGGCGCGATCCGGGGTCCACGCGGGCTCCCAAACCAATCGGACCGTTGCCAGACCAACCCCTGCCACACCGGCCAAAGCCGCCGCAACGTGTCCGGGCATCTCCCCCGCTACCGGGCAACCCGGCGCGGTCAGGGTCATGTCGACATCGACATCTCCCGTCTCTGCATTCTGCTCCAGCCTGTAGATCAGGCCGAGGTCGTAAATGTTGATGGGAATTTCGGGATCGTGGACGGTCTGCATCGCCTCAATCATCGCATCTTCACTGGCCAGCGCGATACCGGGGGTGAGGCTTTCGCCCGCTTCGGCCACAAACGTTGTCCCTTCGCGGCGCACCCTGACCCCTTTTGCCGGGTCCATGGTTACACCCGGATTTGGCATAAAGTCCGCCAGAGTTTTTCCGTCGTTAATCATGGTTCGCCGTCTTTCACTGCCTTGAGCGCTGCGTCAAAAGGCAAGGTTACGCATTTGTGCCGCGCACGAAAGGGCGCGACCGAGGCCAAAGCATCGAAACCATCCGGCGTTGCTTCACCCTGCAAAGCCAGTTTCACGCTCTGCGCCATCTTCTCAAGGTCAGCTCCCGTTGCTCCGCCTTCGACCCACTGACTGAGCAATTCCGCCGACGCCACGCACAGGCTGCAAGCCTTGGCCTCATAGCCCAAGGATGTCAGCAGGCCTTCCGACAGTTCGAGGTCAACGGTGATTTCATCGCCACAAAAGGGATTTTTGGCTGTCCCGCTCGCCGTTGCATCGGACAATCGCCCTTCCCTAACCCGTTCCTTGGCCAGCGAAAGCAAACTGCTTTCGAACAACTCACGGGTTTGGGCGTCCATTACCCAAGCAACTCCCGGCAAACGGACAAGCCATTGAGCAAGCCATCCACGTCGTCTCGCGAGTTATAGGCGGCAAACGACGCACGAGCGGTGGAATGCACGCCCAGGCGCTTGTGCAGCGGTTCCGCACAGTGCTGACCGACCCGCAAAGCCACACCCGTGCGGTCCAAAATGGTACCGACATCGTGCGCGTGATGATCGCCGAGCAGGAACGCCAGAACGGAAACCTTGTTTTTTGCCGTTCCAAAGATCTGCACGTCATTCGCCGCACCGAGTTGGTTCATGGCATAGTCAAGCAAGTCCGCTTCGTGAGCGGCGATGTTCTCGATACCGACCGCTTCAACCCAATCGATTGCTGCACCCAAGCCAATGGTCTCAACAATTGCAGGGGTTCCTGCCTCGAAGCGGAACGGTGGTTCGCGGAAGGTTGTGCCATCAAAACTGACGGTATCAATCATGTCACCACCCCCCAGAAAGGGCGGCATGGCGTCCAGATGTTCGTACTTGCCAAACAGCACACCAATCCCGGTTGGCCCGTAGAGCTTGTGTCCGGTCCAGGCGAGGAAATCGACGTCCAGCGCCTTCACGTCCACACGCTTGTGCGTCACGGCCTGAGAGGCATCCAGCAGCACCAGCGCGCCCTGCGCATGGGCCGCGGCGATAATGTCATCGACCGGCAAAACAGTACCCAGCACGTTCGAGACGTAGGCAACCGCAACCATCTTGGTCCGCTCACCCAGCTTGGCGTGAAAATCGTCCATGTCCAGCGAGCCATCGTCGAGTATTTTCACAGCCTTGACGACCGCGCCAG
>JBMTIF010000335.1:0-3517 GCA_049437045.1 Alphaproteobacteria bacterium
CTGGCCCCAGAGCGGCAGGATGGTGGAGAGTTCCGCGCTGTGGCGCGTTGCACCATCCAGGACCCTTCGCTGTGGTGGCCCCGTGGCATGGGGGAGCAGGCGCTGTACGCCGTGAGCGTCACTTTGGATGGACAGACACTGTCCCGCACCATCGGCTTACGAACCATCGAAATTGACCAAACACGGGACGAAACCGGCACCGCCATGCGGTTTGTCGTCAATGGACAGCCGATTTTCGCCAAGGGCGCGAACTGGATCCCCGTGGATGCCTTACCCGCGCGCCGAACACCGGAAAATACCTTGCCGCTGCTCGAAGCTGCGGTCGAAGCGAACATGAACATGCTGCGTGTTTGGGGCGGGGGTCTTTACGAGCCGGACTGGTTTTACGACATGTGCGCGGAAGTGGGTTTACTGATCTGGCAAGACGCCATGTTCTCCTGCCACCTGTACCCCAGTGACGCTGCTTTCCTCGACAACGTACGGGCGGAGTTGGACCACAACATTCGCCGGATGCAATCTGCCCCGGCGATTGCGATCTGGTGCGGCGATAACGAGGTCATAGGCGCGCTCACGTGGTACCCCGAGAGCCGGGAAAATCGGGATCGCTATCTGGTCGGATATGATCGTCTGAACCGCACGGTTGAAGCCGCCGTTACCAAGCACGACAGCAGTCGGGTTTTCTGGCCCTCCAGCCCCTGCAACGGCTCGCTGGATTTTGGCGATGCGTGGCATGACGATGCATCGGGCGATATGCACTTTTGGGACGTTTGGCACGAGGCCAAGCCCTTCAGCGATTACTACCGCGTTCGGCCCCGTTTCTGCTCCGAATTTGGTTTTCAGTCCTTTCCGTCGCTCTCGATTGTGCGAACCTTTGCCCCTGAGGAGCACTGGAACGTGTCCTCACCCAGCTTTGACAAGCACCAGCGCAATGAGGGCGGAAACGCGCGGATCATGGAAACGCTGGCGCGCTATTTCCGCTTTCCCAAGGATTTTCAGAGCACGCTTTACCTGTCGCAACTCGCCCAAGGCCTCGCCTTCAAAACAGCTGTTGAGTATTGGCGCGCCAACAGCCCGCATTGTGCAGGTGCGCTGTATTGGCAGCTCAACGACTGCTGGCCTGTGACGTCGTGGGCGACGCTGGAATACGGTGGGCGGTGGAAGCTGAGCCATAACATGGCCAAGGACTTCTTCGCCCCGGTTCTGGTGACGGCCATCCCGGATATGAACCGCCGGAAACGGTTTGAGGTGCGGGTTGTGTCTGACCTGGAAGACCTCAAAGATGTTCGTGTTCGCTATCGCCTGTTTTCCATCGCGGGCGCGGTTGTCTCGCAGGGTTGGCTGGATGCAACCCGCGATGTTCCCCGGCTCGCCGCCACCAGCTTTGGCCCCTTTGATATGGAAGCTGTGCAGGGCATGGAAGGGGAGCCGACCGGCCATTTGGTGGAGCTGCAGGCCTACAGCGGTGAACGCGCCATCAGTGCACCGAACTGGACCGCAGACGCACCCGCCAAAGCCTATGACTTCCCCGATCCGGAATTGAGTTGGACCGTGAGCGGGGATACCGTGACCGCCCGTTCCGAAAAACTGGCTCTGTTCGTGCAACTTCAAAGTGATGCCAGAGGTCACTTCGACGAGGGTGGATTTTTCCTTGTTCCCGGGGAAGAACGCGTTATCCGCTTCTTCGGTGAACCGCACTTTGCCGATACTTTAACCCTTCGCTCCTTGCGAGACAGCTACTGAGGACCAAACTTCGATGAACCGTTCCACCATCAATGAAATCCTGAAAGAAGGTCAGGCATTTATCGAAAGCTTCGGCTACGTGCTGCCGCCCTTCGCGCACTGGACCGTTGACGATTGGGCGTCCAAGAAGGCGCAAGCCGGGGCGATTATTGATGCCGGATTGGGGTGGGATATTACCGACTATGGTCTCGGTAAGTACGAGGATACGGGGCTGTTCCTATTCACCGTGCGCAACGGGCTTGAGGCTGATCTGAAAGCCGGGAAGGGGATGCTTTACGCAGAGAAAATCATGATCTCCCGCAAAGATCAGCTCTCGCCCATGCACTACCATCTGGTTAAAGCCGAAGACATCATCAACCGCGGTGGGGGCACGCTGGTGATCGAGCTGTACCACCGTGAAGCCGATGGGGAGGGTCTGGATCAAGAGCGCGACGTGACGGTTATGTGTGATGGCATGCCGCGGACGGTCCAACCCGGCGGGCGCATTGCGCTGGCGCCGGGTGAAAGCGTTACTTTGCTGCCGACGCAGTACCATGCGTTTTGGGGCGAAGGTGCGGATGTGTTGATTGGTGAGGTATCAACCGTGAACGACGACAACACCGACAACTACTTCCTTGAAAAGCTGGGACGCTTCCCAACCATCGTCGAAGATGAGCCCATCCACCGCCTATTGGTCAAAGACTACTGAGCCCGACCGATATCATACTGATCGTGCTCGCGGTTTCGGTCGCGGGTGGGATCAAGGGGCTGTTTGGGGTCGGCTATCCGACGGCAGCGATCACGCTATGCTCGATGTTTCTCGACCCCAAGCTGGCCGTTGTTCTGATGTCGATTCCCATTCTTGCGCTGAATCTGGTGCAGGTGCTGTTTGGCGGCAGTCCGTTCCATACCCTCCGCAAATATTGGCCCATTCTTGCTTTGGCCATGCCTATTGGTGGGGTGGTGGGCTATTACTCGGTGGAAGTATCGCGCGATGCGCTGGTGGCCATATTGGGGGTCATGGTGGTGAGCTTTTCCGTGCTCAATCTGGCTCAGTTTATGCCCAGGATCCCTGACCGATATGACCGCCCGGCGCAGGTGGTAACAGGGACGCTTTCTGGCATTGTTGCCGGGTTGACCCTGCTGTGGGCGCCGCCGCTGATGGCTTATCTGCTGAGCCGTGATTCAAACCGGAAAGAGTGGATTGGGGTCATTGGACTGCTGTTGGGGATTGGGACAATCCCCGTCGTTCTGGGCTTCATAGCCAATGGTAGCCTTACGGGACCCACTCTGACGCTCAGCGCGCTTATCGCCATTCCAGCACTGATTTTTCAGGTAGGGGGAGAGCTGATCGGACGGCGCATTCAACCCGATCGGTTCAGGCGATATCTGCTCTGGATGTTCTTCGTTTTGGGCTTAAGCCTTTTGGCGCGGGCAATTTTCGCTTAAAGGCGAGGGCATGAACTTCTTGTTGATGCCCTTTGGATTCCTAATCTCACTCGCTTTGGGACTGGCCGTTTTTGGCGTAACCGGTTCGCTTGACCGCCGCGCGCTGGAGCAAGCTGAGCGGCAGCGGTTGGAACTCAGCTTGAACGTGCAGGCGGCAAGCTTTCGCGGCAATCTAGAGAAGCACCGTCAGGGCGCTGTGCTGACCGCGCGCCATCCGGGGGTTATTGCACTCGCCTCTCAGCCGCTGAATGACGAAGGTCAGCGCGTGGCCAAGCAACTCTATGCCCTGACCGATATTGATGCGTTGATGATCCTCGACAGTGCTGGTTCACCCATCCTGATGGAGCCT
>JBMTIF010000336.1:0-3507 GCA_049437045.1 Alphaproteobacteria bacterium
CGCGCGTGACCGGCTGGTGATAGGCAATGATCGCCATTGTCTCCATCGCGGCACGGCTCAACCGGCGGCTGGCAACCCTTTGGATGGCAAGGTCACCAGCGAGGTCCGAAGCCGTGCGAAAGGCCCAGGTGTTCCCCGCATTTTCCAGCACAATTCCACGGTTGGAATAGTGTGATTGCAAGGTTTCCAGGATTTCCGAGATATCCTCATCCTCAGGAATTTGCGCCGCCAATACCGTTGTTGGTACTGGATCCTTGGACGCGAACAGCAGTGCTTCGATCAGCCTTAAGGTATTGAAATCGCTCATTCACCACTCTCCCAATCGACCATATCTTCCTGTGCAAATTCCCGGTCTTCGGGGGTCTTCAAGTAAATATCACCAAAGGCGCCTTCCTGACGCAGCGTGATTTCGCCGCGACGGGCCAGCTCAAGACTTGCTGCGAAAAACGACGCCCTTGCCGACCGTCGTTTGCTGGGTGAGCTGATGTTGATTGGCATGAAGGATGACAGCGTGCGCCAGCTGGGGATTGGTCGCCCGACCAGACGCGATAGGTTTTTGACAGCTTCTTCCAGTGAATAGACCGGGATTTTCCTGACCGCCCGATCGACGGCTGTGTGCCGATTCTGAACCAGCGCATAGGCCCGAAGCAGGTGGTAAAGCTCAACATCCAACCGTGTTTCAACCCGGCTTTTAACCTTGAAAACTGGCCCCCGTTCAAACCGCTGTTCCCCGCGTTGTGGCAGGTTAAAGACGTCTTCTGCTGCTTTCTGCATCGCCGCGAGACGCTGCAGACGAAAGGCAATGGCTTCCGCCGACTCAGCCGCTGCAATGGCTTCCTCAGCCGTGGAGGGCAGCAGGATCTTTGATTTCAGATAAACCAGCCAAGCCGCCATCACGAGGTATTCAGCAGCCAAATCCAAGCGGCGCTTCTTTGCCATATGCATGAAGCGCAGATACTGGTCTACGAGAGCAAGAATGGAGATTTGCGAGAGGTCGACTTTCTGGTCTCGGGCCAGGTCGAGAAGCAGGTCTATCGGCCCCTCGTACCCCTCAAGCCGGAGAAACAGTCCGTCCTTCGAACGCGGCGCGCCGCCGTCGTCCTCAAAATCGGGCTTGTCTTCACCATTATGCGACGAATTATCCATGCCTTGGTCATAAGCGAAAGCCACGGCATTTGGAATTCAGGCGGCTGGGGATAAGTCGATGTTCCCCAGCCTTGGCGATGATTTTCGTCAAACAGCCCCTAGCCGCGTACGAAAAAACATTCCTGACCGGCTACTTTGAGCTTCACACAGAAGTCCACAGCCGTGATTTTTGTCGGCATGGGTCCAGCTTGCAGGCGATAGAAGATGCCGCGCGAGGTGGAATCAAACTTTACGATGCGACTCGAAAGACCTCCCAGCAGTTCCGGATACTTATCCTGCAGCCGCTCCCAAAGCACTTTGGCCTGTTGCTCCGTTCGCAGCGAAGCCAGCTGAATGCCATAGGGTGTGATAACAGCCGCCCCGCTCAAGCCGGGGGCTTGCGGTGTGGTTGGAAGGCCAGAAGCCGGGTCAAGGGTGGCGGTTTGCGTGGTGCTGCTCCCACGTTGCCCTACCACAGGCGTCACCACGGACGGCTCCGTGGCTGTCGAACCAGTTACGGTTGTCTCGGCACTGGCCTGAATGGTCATGGCAAAGCCCTGATAGCTCAACGGAACGCTGCCCCGTGGCTTTGGAACCACGTCAATGAGGCCATTGGCCAGTGGAGCCGCGTCTGCCAATGGCTCTTCCACCGCCGGAATGGCCTGCAACTCTCCCAAGCCCTCGGTCGCTGCAACCGGAATCGCAGCCACAGCCCCAGTTTCATTGGGTGAAATTTCGTTGATTGGATCAAGAACAACCGGCGGCTGCGCCGTATCGATCTCAGCAACAATCAGGGATTGTCCCCCAAAGTTCATGGTCATGGTGGGGGAATCGCTGGCGTCCCGGGCATAGCGATCATCAGACGGCTCCAGAACACCCCGCGGGTTGCTCAGAACAGTCAGATCGGCCTCGAAGGTCCGTCCAGCAGCAACATTAGGGTCGATGCCAGCCTCATCGGGGCGCAGTTTAATCGGATCCTCGGGTGCGAGAAGAACGACCGCATCTTGCGGAGCGGACTGACCCAACCCTTTAAACGCGGCATAACTCACCGACATCAGCAGCCCTAAACCCAGAAGCATCACCACAGCCATCAGACCGTTACGGATAAACAGCAGCGCACCGCCGCTCTGCTTGCGCTTGCGTTGTGGCGCGCGGGGCGGCAGGGCAGAGGTTCCGCGCTTTTCCTTGCGGATCGGTGCTGGCTTACGAGGCGCAGATGCGGCCCCAAGCTGCTCCCGGTGGATGGCGGCTCGGGCCAGTGGATTGTGCGCAGACGTTCGCTTTGCCGCAGCGGGCGCTTCCGTCCGTTCGGCTGATACGTAGTGGTCAGGCTGAACCGAAGTACCGGCACGCGGGTCGCTCAGATTGACGCGACCACCCAATCCAACAGCAGAAGCGTGGGCCATGCGGGGTTCAGTTACGGCACTGTCGGGTGCAGCAAACTGGCCAACAGCATGCGTGCCTGTGGTGGCGACCGGCGCGGCTTCCATCGAAGGCTCGCTGCTCTGAGTCATACCGTGAAAACCAAAGGACGCTTCTTCTTCCATCATGCTGGGTTGTGGCGCGCCCAGAGGATAGGGCTCATCATCGGACTGATAGCCTGTCAGGTCGTCCATAAGACGTTCTTGCTCGGCAGCGCGTTGTTCAAAGTCAATTGGCTCAGCGGTCTGCGCATCCCATTGCGGGGCAGCATCTTCGGCCATCAGAGGCTCGGACCGCATACCCAACCGTGCGCGTAGCTCGCTCGAAGCCTCCCAACCGTGGCTGGTGGTTTCTGCCCGGATGGGGGCGTCATTGATTGGCTGGTCGGCCTTGGGCGCAGAAACGACTGGACGGGAAACGCGCCGACTGGCGCCAAAGCGGTAAGGCTGCGACGGTGCGCCTGACCCCTCGGCTTTCAGCGACCCCAGCGAAGGGGCGTTGTTCTGTTCGTTTTCGGCTTGATCGCTCTCACCAAAAATACGGCGTTCAAAATAGCTCTTGCTCATTGCGGCGCAGCTCCTCGACCGGCACCACACCCAACAAGCGCAACCCGGTCGCTAATGTAATCTGAGCCGCTCTAATAAGCGCAAGACGTGCTTGCGTGAGCGGCAGATCGTCATCGACAATAATTCTCTGCGCTGGATCAACATTACCTGCGGCCCAAAGCCCGTGAATGGCTCCGGCAAGGTCACTCAAATAAAACGCCACGCGATGAGGTTCCCGGGCAAGAGCAGCGCTCTCGACGATACGTGGGAATTGCGCAACGACTGATATAAGCCGCTGTTCTTCGCGTGTCCGCAGATGAGTCAATTCAGCATCGCATAACGATTTATCATCGATTCGCGAATCCGTAAAGGCCTCAACTGCTTTCCGTAACGCACTGGAAATACGTGCATGTGC
>JBMTIF010000337.1:0-3497 GCA_049437045.1 Alphaproteobacteria bacterium
GCGCAAACCACGACCGTGTCGCCAGATAGCGTGGAGACATCAAAGACCTCAGCCCGGCCAAGCGTTCCTTCGAGGTTCGCGATTTCGCCTTCGATGAAGCCCTGTTTCTCCCGCGCGGAGTGGTATTCCGCGTTCTCGGACAGATCGCCGTGCTCTCGTGCTTCAGCAATCTGCTGAATGATTGCGGGTCGTTCTACAGACTTAAGATGCTTCAACCGGGTTTCGAGGCGTTCGAAACCTTCTTTGGTGAGTGGAAACTTTTCCATCTGCTGTAAGTCCTCCGTTGGGCAGGGACCGGGGTCGTCTAAGGGTTATTGATTAGGACTCAAGCTGCGTAAGACTGCAAGGACGCAACCGTAAGGGCGCCTGTCTGCGACGCTTTTATCGCTTGTGCAACCGCAAAAGCGCTGGCCAGGGTCGTATGGTACGGAATTTTGCGGGTCAAAGCGGTTCTGCGCAGGCTTTTCGAGTCATCGATGGCCTTTTGGCCTTCAACTGTGTTCACCACAAGGTGGATTTCCTCGTTGATCATGGCGTCGACAGCGTTGGGCTGGCCTTCGTGCACTTTGTTGACGTGCGCGCAGGCCAAACCGGCATCGCGCAGCGTGTTGCAGGTTCCATCGGTTGCCAGCAGGGTAAAGCCGGCGTCGATAAACATTGCGCCCAGCTCAGGCAGGCGCGCCTTGTCGTGATCGCGCACGGACAGGAAGACCACGCCGGAACTTGGCAGCTTCACGTTTGCGGCCAACTGAGCCTTGAGGAAGGCATGCGCGAAGTCTTCGTCCAGACCCATGACCTCCCCGGTTGAGCGCATTTCCGGGCCAAGCAAGACATCGACGCCCGGGAAGCGGTCGAAGGGGAAGACGGCTTCCTTGACCGCCATTTGGCCCGCGTTGTGCGGCTTGGGTGGCAGCTGGGCAAGGGTTTCACCTGCCATGATGCGTGCGGCAATCTTTGCAACGGGAACACCGGTTGCCTTGGCAACGAAAGGAACCGTGCGGCTGGCGCGCGGGTTTACTTCGAGCACGTAGATCGTATCGCCCTGAACCGCGAATTGTACGTTCATCAGTCCGCGTACATTGAGCGCTACGGCAAGCTTCTCCGCCTGATCTTTGAGTCGCTCCACCAGATCGTCCGACAGCGAATAGGGCGGAAGGGAACAGGCGCTGTCACCAGAGTGGATCCCCGCTTCTTCGATATGCTCCATGATCCCGGCGATGTAGACCTGTTCGCCGTCACAAATGGCGTCCACGTCGACTTCGATTGCGTCACGCAGGTAGCTGTCGATCAGCACAGGGTTGTCGCCGGAAACCTTAACCGCTTCGGAGACATATTTGCGCAGGCGTTCGGTGTCGTTGACAATCTCCATCCCGCGACCGCCCAGCACGTAAGAGGGGCGAAGCAGGACAGGGTAGCCGATGCTTTCAGCGACGGCTTCGACTTCTTCGGGGGTGCGACCCAGACCGTTGGAGGGCTGGAGCAGGTCGATGACGTTGAGCAGCTTTTGGAAGCGCTCGCGGTCTTCGGCCAGGTCAATCGCATCCGGAGACGTGCCAAGGATCGGCACCCCTGCTTTTTCCAATGCAGCAGCGATTTTCAGCGGTGTCTGGCCGCCGAACTGAACGATCACGCCCTTGAGCGTGCCGCGTTCCTGTTCCTTGCGCGCGATTGAGAGCACGTGTTCTTCGGTCAGCGGCTCAAAGTAGAGGCGGTCAGCGGTGTCGTAGTCGGTGGAAACGGTTTCAGGATTACAGTTGACCATGATCGTCTCGTAGCCTGCTTCCTTGAGGGCGTAGCAAGCGTGGACACAGCAGTAGTCGAACTCGATACCCTGACCGATCCGGTTCGGACCGCCGCCCAGAATCATGACCTTTTCCCGGTCAGAAACCTCAGCCTCACATACTGGCGCGTTGAAGCGGTCATCGACGACGGTGGAATAGAAGTAATTGGTGTTCGATGGGAATTCAGCCGCGCAGGTATCGATACGCTTGTAGACGCGCGTGCCCTTGCTTGGTCCTTCGAGGACCAGATCCTGAATTTCGCGCAGGAACCACGGATCGATTTTCGAAGCGTTGTGCACGTCCTCAACGCTCATTCCGGCGCGCAAGGCGGTGCAGACAGCCAGAATGCGGGTTGGCGTTGGCGCACGCAAGTGTGCCGCCACCGCGCCGGGGTCAGTGATGGCCCCGTTCTCGATGCCCGGCACGTCGATATCGTCCGCACCTTGCAGGCCGGTTTCCAGACCGATGAGCGCCTTGTGGAAGCTTTCCTTGAAGTCACCGCCCAAGGCCATGACTTCACCCACGGATTTCATCGCCGTGGTCAGGTTGGACTGCGCGCCCGGGAACTTTTCAAAGGCGAAACGCGGGATTTTGGTGACCACGTAGTCGATGCTCGGCTCGAAGGACGCCGGCGTAACCTTGGTCATGTCGTTCTGCAACTCGTCCAGGGTGTAGCCCACGGCCAGCTTGGCGGCGATTTTGGCAATCGGGAAACCAGTGGCCTTGGACGCCAGTGCAGAAGACCGCGATACGCGCGGGTTCATCTCAATAACGATCAGACGGCCATTGTCCGGGTTGACGGCGAACTGCACGTTCGAACCGCCGGTATCCACGCCGATTTCCCGCAGAACCGCGATGGACGCATCGCGCATGATCTGCAGCTCTTTGTCGGTCAGGGTCAGGCTGGGTGCAACGGTGATGGAATCGCCGGTATGGACGCCCATGGGGTCGATGTTTTCAATCGAACAAACGATGATGCAGTTGTCCGCGTTGTCGCGCACCACTTCCATCTCGAATTCTTTCCAGCCCAGAATGGATTCTTCGACCAGAACCTCGGTCACGGGCGAAAGCCGCAGGCCGCCCGCGAGCATTTCGAGGAATTCTTCGCGGTTGTAGCAAATGCCGCCGCCTTCACCGCCCAGTGTAAAGGACGGACGCAGAATCGCGGGCAGGCCGGTCTTGGCCAGCGCTTCTTCGGCCTGTTCCATCGTGGTCACGAGCAGGGAGCGCGGACTTTCCAGTCCGATCTTGTCCATGGCATCGCGGAACTTCTGACGGTCTTCGGCCTTTTCGATGGATTCAGCGCGCGCACCGATCAGCTCGACACCATATTTTTCCAGCGTGCCGTCGTAGTGCAGCGCCAGACCTGTGTTCAGGCCCGTCTGACCACCCATGGTGGGAAGCAGCGCGTCGGGGCGCTCTTTTTCGATGATCTTGGCGACCATTTCCGGGGTGATAGGCTCAACATAGGTCGCGTCAGCCAGATCCGGGTCGGTCATGATGGTGGCGGGGTTGGAGTTCACCAGAATGACGCGGTAGCCCTCTTCCCGCAGCGCCTTGCACGCCTGCGCGCCGGAGTAGTCGAATTCACAAGCCTGACCGATGACAATCGGACCAGCGCCGATGATCATGATCGAGTTGATGTCAGTACGTTTAGGCATCCATCATCTCCATGAAACGATCGAACAGGTAGTGTGAATCGTGTGGGCCGGGGCT
>JBMTIF010000338.1:0-3485 GCA_049437045.1 Alphaproteobacteria bacterium
TAACCGAAGCGCCCCTTTGCTTTAAGCTCGAAGATGTTCGTTGTCAGGATCGAACGGACTGTGCGGTATGACCCTAGCGTTGCACAGGCCATCCAGCACCCGCACCTTTACATCAGTGCCGACTACCGCCTTTTCCGTGTCCATATAGCCGAGCAGCAGCGACTTATCGACAAAGTGGCCAAAGCCACCTGCCGTGCCCCGGCCAACAACCTCTCCGTCGATGATGATCGGCTCGTTGCCAAAGCAATCGGCATCATCGGCATCAACTTCGATGGTCACGTAAGACAGTTTCGAACCGTCGGCCTTCTCCGATGCCAGAGCATCACGGCCAATGAACTCTCCCTTGTTCATGCGAACAAACGGGCTGAGACCTGCCTGCAGAATTGAATTCTCCGCGTTCAGGTCCGTACCCCACATGCGGTAGGATTTTTCCAGACGCATGGAGTCCATGGCGCGCAGACCGACGAGGTCGATATCGTACTTTTTGCCCGCTTCCATGATCGCGTCGTACAGGTGCGCCTGGTATTCGATAGGGTGGTGCAGTTCCCAACCCAGAGAACCAACAAAGTTAACCCGAAGCGCGCGGACTTTCGGCGCAAAGCCTACGGTCATTTCTTTGGCGGTCAGCCACTTGAAACCGTCGTTGGAAACATCGCCATCTGCCAGCTGTTCCAGCACCCGGCGAGCATCCGGGCCAGCAAGGACGAACACACCGTACTGGGTGGTTACGTCGTTGATGTACACCGAGCCGTCTTTTGGTGCGGACTTGAGCAGGTAGTCGAGGTCATAGTCGTGCGCTGCGCCGCCGGAGATGGCGTAGAAGCGTTCACCCAACTGGCCGTCCGACAGCTTGGTGATGGTGAATTCAGACCGCACTGAACCCGATGGATTCAGGGCATGTGCAAGACGGACCGAGCCCTGCTTCTGAGGGATCGCGTTGGCAACGAGGTTATCGAGGAAGCCGCGTGCACCCGGCCCTTCGATTTCAAACTTGGAAAAACCGGAGAGTTCCAGCAGACCCACGCGCTCACGCATGGTGTGTACTTCACGCTTCACCGGCTCCCACCAGTTGGAGCGGCGGTAAGAATAGACGTCCTCGCCCTTTTCACCGTTCTTGGCAAACCAGTTTGGCCGCTCCCATCCAAAGCGCGCGCCCATTACTGCGCCTGCGTCGAGCAGTTTCTGGTGAACCGGAATCGTCCGGGCACCGCGACCCGCAGGGCGTTCTTCCATCGGGAAGTGGTTTACGAAGACGTGGCTGTAAGCTTCTTCGTTTTTCAGCTTGGTAAAGTGTTTTGTGACCACACCAAAACGGCGCGGGTCAACGCCGATCATGTCCACGGATGGCTCGCCATCGACAATCCAGTTGGCCAACTGCCAACCGCCACCACCAGCGGCTGTCACGCCAAAGGAATGGGCTTCGGAAATCCACATGTTGGGAATGCCAAAGGCCGGACCAACCATTGGGTTTCCGTCTGGTGCATAAGAAATCGGGCCATTCACGATTTGCTTGATGCCGCCATTTTCAAACGATGGCACACGCTCCATACAAGCTTCAACGTGTGGAATCAGACGCTCCAACTCACCTTCGAACAGGTCTTTCTCGAACCAGTCTGGAACGCCATCCGCGAAGCGCGCTGGTGCGCCTTCCTCATAAGGCCCAAGGATCCACCCGCCGCGCTCTTCACGCAGGTACCAGGAGCTATCGGACTGTCGCAGGACCGGCAGTTCCTTGTTCCCCGCTGCGCGGTAGTCCATCAACACCGGGTCTTCACCGGTGACAATGTACTGGTGCTCCACCGGGATCGCTGGAATTTCCAAACCGACTTTAAGCGCAGTTTCACGCGCGTAGTTCCCCGTCGCGCAAATGACGTGCTCACAGGTGATGGTCGAGGTATTCTCCGGCTCACCATAAGGGTGATAGGTGATGACCCATTCACCCGCATCCGACCGTTCCATATTGGACATGACCGTACGCTGGAAAATCTGCGCACCCATCGTACGAGCACCCTTGGCCAGCGCCTGGGTCAAGTCCACCGGTGCGATGTGGCCGTCAGTAGGGTGCCAGAGCGCGCCGACCAGTCCGTCTGTATTGATCAGCGGCCAAAGGTTCTTGATTTCTTCAACCGTCAGCATGTGACTTTCAACGCCAATGGTATCGGCCGTACAGCGGTACCAGTGGTATTCGTCCATGCGCTCTTTATTCATGGCCAGACGCAGGTTGCCGGTGTTGTGGAACGACACCGCCTGCCCGGTTTCCTTTTCCAGCTCACCGTAAAGCTCAACCGAGTACTGGTGGAGCTGACCCACGGAGTAGGACACGTTGAACAAGGGCAGAAGACCAGCAGCATGCCAAGTGGATCCTGCTGTCAATTCGGTCCGTTCCAGAAGAACACAATCCGACCACCCCTTTTTTGCGAGATGATAAAGAGCGGAGACGCCAACAACACCGCCGCCAATGACAACGACCCGTGCCGTGCTGGGAATACCTGAAGACATGGACTGCACACCTTTTAATGTGACATGTTGATTTTCGTATGGTGCTTAACACCAGAAACTCGCGGGCGTTAGTAGGCTTTGCGCCGCTGACCCGTCTCTGAGCGTCGTTTGCGAAAGGTTATGTATCACCATGACGACACCAACCCAAAATGCTGTTCTGGGATTGAGCTTCATGCTGACGGCAACAGTGTTTTGGTCGGGTCTGGATATCTCCGCCAAGGTGCTGATTGACGTGAAAGACTTGCCGGATCTTCTGGTGATCTGGGTTCGATTGGCCGGTGGGTTGGTGGCATCCTATTTCGTCGGTGCATTGATTGATCGACGGTGGGACATATGGCGCATCAAGCGGCCTTGGCTGCAGTTTGCTCGGTCCGCAGCGATGACAGGGACAACCATTTGCAACTTCATTGCACTTGGACATCTGCCCGTTACCACGACCATCTCCATTTTCTTCTGCGCGCCCCTGATCCTTGCCGCGCTGTCCCATCCGCTGCTGGGTGAAAAAGTTGGGCGCATGCGCTGGTCAGCGATTGTTGTGGGTTTCATCGGCGTGTTGGTCGTGATGCAGCCGTGGGGCGAAAGCTTTTCACCGTGGATGATCCTGTCCTTTGGCTCGGCGGTGTTCTTTGCACTGATGCAACTGACAACCCGGATGTTGGCTGCTGAAGATTCTCCCGGATCAGCCGTTTTCTACACCACCAGTGTCGGTGCCGTTGGACTGATCCCCTTCCTGTTTTTCATCGACGGCGGTATTGGCAGTGGAGGTTCAGGCTCGTTCGATGTCTTGACCTGGGGCTTGTTTCTTCTGGTCGGTATGGTGTTTGGCACGGGCGGGCACCTGTTTAACGTTCTTGCGCTGCATTACGCTGGCCCCGTCCGCGTCGCTCCGTTCTTCTATATGTCGATCATCTGGAGCATCCTCGCCCAAACCTTCATCTTTGGTGGCGGAATTAATCCCGTGGGCCTCCTTGGAGCCGGGATCATCA
>JBMTIF010000339.1:0-3482 GCA_049437045.1 Alphaproteobacteria bacterium
GACTGATGGGGCTCGAACCCACGACCCCCGGTACCACAAACCGGTGCTCTAACCAACTGAGCTACAGTCGCCGTCAAGAACGCTTGAGTACGTCAAACCAACTTGAGGGTCAACATTTCCTGCGCACGTGCAGCGCTGAGGCACCCATGCGGAAAACACGGCCACCTCGCCATCTGGCACCCTCGGCAAAGGGAGCGATTCGATTCAGCCCGAAAAACACACGAAAGCCTATTTTTTAGGCAGGTGGCAAAACGCTGTGCATCAAATTGGGGTTGATCCATGCGTTTGACTCAAAGGCCTTTCTCATCTGCCTTTTTTTGCAGCAAAGTCTTTGCACGCGGCCTGAACCATCGGTAAAGCGGAGAACTAGAACAAGGGGGCCATTCCGCTCGCTTGGGACCAGTTTGTCTCGGGGCATGTAAAGTCATGAAAAAGATCGAAGCAGTCATTAAACCCTTCAAGCTCGACGACGTGAAAGAAGCGCTGCACGCCATTGGCGTGGCCGGTATCACAGTCACCGAGGCCAAGGGTTTTGGCCGACAAAAAGGCCACACGGAATTGTACCGCGGCGCTGAATATGTCGTGGACTTCCTGCCCAAGGTAAAAATCGACCTGATCGTCGCAGACAGCCAGCTCGACGCGGCTCTCGACGCCATTGAATCCAGTGCCAAGACCGGACGTATCGGTGATGGCAAGATCTGGGTGACGGACATCGTTGATGTTGTCCGCATCCGGACCGGTGAACGCGGTGACGCAGCGATTTAATCCGCGCTGGGTCACAGGGGTCGTTCAGGCCCTGCACTTTTTTCCTGAACACTTCAGAACTGAACGCAAGTTACGAAAGGATTTGGCATGACCACTTATGCTGACATCAAAAAGATGATCGAAGAAAACGACGTTGAATACGTCGACGTTCGCTTCACCGATCCTCGCGGTAAGCTCCAGCACTTGGCGATGTGCGCGCACGCTATGGACGAAGATGCTTTTAACGAAGGCATCATGTTCGATGGCTCCTCCATCGCTGGTTGGAAGGCAATCAACGAGTCCGACATGCTGCTGGTTCCAGACATGGAAACCGCGGTCATGGATCCCTTCACCGCTCAGCCACAGCTGATCATCTTCTGTGACGTGAAAGATCCGATCACCGGTGAACTCTACGAGCGCGACCCACGCGGCACGGCCAAGAAGGCTGAGCAGCTGGTTAAAGATTCCGGCATCGGCACCGACGTTTTCTTCGGTCCAGAAGCAGAATTCTTCATGTTCGATGATGTTCGTTTCTCCGTAGAAATGAACCGCTCTTTCTTCGAGTTCTACTCCGAAGAAGGTCCATACGCGTCCGGTGACGAGATGGAAGGCGGCAACATGGGCCACCGTCCAGGCGTCAAGGGCGGCTACTTCCCAGTCAACCCTGTTGACCAGTCCGGCGACATCCGCGCTGAAATGACTTCTACCCTGCTCGCCATGGGTGTGGACATGGACAAGCACCACCACGAAGTTGCGCCGTCACAGCACGAACTGGGCATGACCTTCGACCACCTGACCCGCGTGGCTGACAAGCTGCAGCTTTACAAGTACGTCGTACACAACGTGGCTGCCTCCTACGGCAAGTCCGCGACGTTCATGCCAAAGCCGGTACAGGGCGACAACGGCACGGGCATGCACTGTCACCAGTCCATCTGGAAAGACGGTCAGCCTCTGTTCGCTGGCGACAAGTACGCTGGTCTGTCTCAGGAAGCCCTGTGGTACATCGGTGGTATCCTGAAGCACGCTAAAGCGCTGAACGCCTTCACCAACCCGTCCACCAACTCCTACAAGCGTCTGGTACCAGGCTTTGAAGCACCAGTTCTGCTGGCGTACTCCGCACGCAACCGCTCCGCGTCCTGCCGTATCCCATTCGGCTCGTCGCCAAAGGCCAAGCGTATGGAAATCCGCTTCCCGGATCCAACCGCAAACCCATACCTCGCCTTCGCTGCCATGCTGATGGCTGGCCTCGACGGTATCAAGAACCAGATCGATCCCGGCGCAGCTCGCGACGAAGACCTGTATGAGCTGTCTGAAGAAGAACTGAAGGACATCCCAACGGTTTGTGGTTCCCTGCGTGAAGCGCTGGACTCCCTGAAGGACGACTACGAGTTCCTGCTCGAAGGCGGCGTGTTCACCAAGGACCAGATCGACGCTTACATCGACCTGAAGATGGAATAAGTCATCGAATACGAATTCGCGCCACCCCCGGTCGAGTTCAAGATGTACTACTCCTGCTAATCCGTGCTGGATCAGACAGAAATCACCAAGGGCCGCTCCCACCGAGCGGCCCTTTTCTTTTGTGGGGTGACGGCGGCAAGACCGCTTGCGTTAAAGCCGCATAAAGCCGATAAAGGCGAACAGATACTGAACAGTCATTTCAGACAGGGATCGTTCTCCAATGGCCGCAGATACGGATCTTTTCTCCGTTTCCGATGAACAGACCAAAAAAGCGACGGGCTATACCGCCAAGGATATCGAAGTCCTTGAAGGCCTCGAGCCTGTCCGCAAACGGCCTGGGATGTACATCGGCGGCACGGATGAGCGCGCCTATCATCACCTCATGGCCGAGATCCTCGATAACTCTGTGGATGAGGCGGTCGCCGGTCACGCAACGCGGATTTCTGTGGAAATGCTGGCCGATGGCTCGGTGCGCGTCATGGACAACGGTCGCGGCATCCCGGTTGATCCACATCCAAAGTACAAAGACAAATCTGCGCTGGAAGTCATCCTGACCACCCTGCACTCAGGCGGCAAGTTCAGCGGCAAGAACTACGCGACCTCAGGCGGTCTGCACGGGGTGGGCATTTCCGTTGTGAACGCTCTGTCCGAAAGCATGGTTGTTGAGGTTGCCCGTGATAAGACCTTGTGGACCCAATCCTTCTCTCGCGGTCTGACAGCTTCAAAGCTGACTAAAGTGGGCTCTGCCCCCAATCGACGCGGCACGTCGGTTCAGTTCAAGCCTGACGAAGAAATTTTCGGCAACAAGCACAGCTTCAAGCCAGCGACCCTGTTCAAGATGGCGCGGTCAAAAGCCTATCTTGAGCGCGGCGTCGAGATCCGCTGGAACTGCGCTGAAGAGCTGATCAAGGATGGCGACAAAACACCAACCGAGGCTGTTTTCCACTTCCCTGGCGGACTGGGCGACTTCTTGCGTGAGCAGTTGGGGCAACAAGCCCTGATCGGGGACTCCCTGTTTGCCGGCAAAGCCGATCTCAATGGTTCGGGCGGCAAGGTTGAGTGGGCTTTAGCGTGGCCGGACGATGAAGGCACTGGCGAAGCCAGCCTGATATCCTACTGCAATACAATTCCAACGCCGCAGGGTGGAACGCACGAAAACGGTCTGCGAACGGGCCTGACACGAGCGCTGCGGACCTATGGCGAAATGGCGGGCAACAAGAAGGCCTCATCGATCACCGCGGACGACGTTCTGGGCGGCGCGCAAGCCGTTCTCTCCTGTT
>JBMTIF010000340.1:0-3471 GCA_049437045.1 Alphaproteobacteria bacterium
ATTGGTTTTCGCATTCGGGCTTGTATATGCCGTCGTCGCTCGGGACCCTGATCGCTACGCTGATGTGATTTGGGCCGGTGTGTTCGGCAAAATCGCCGTTGTTGCCTTGTTGGTTACAGCAGAAATGAACCAATCGGGTGGCGACGCTCCTACCGCAGTCTTGGCGATCGACGTGCTGTTTGCCACAGGGTTCCTAATCTTCCTTCTGACAAGGGGTGAAACGAGCGTCAGCTACGGTGAAAGTGGCGGTACAGATTAGGAGAAGACGATGGGACTGACCGGCGGATGCCTGTGCGGTAAAGTGCGCTATGAATTGACGACCGATCCGCTGATGTGCGTGACCTGTCATTGCAAGAACTGCCAACGTCAGGCGGGCAGCGCGCTTTCGATCATCGTTGGCGTGCCGGAAGGGTCGGTAAGCGTCGTCGGCGAAGTCAAAACCTACAATGACAAGGGTGACAGCGGCGCAACTGTGCGGCGACAGTTTTGCGGCGATTGCGGTTCGCCTGTCTTCACGCTGGTCGAACACCCGCCAGGCGTGATGTTCATTAAAGCGGGAACGCTGGATGATACCAGCGGTCTGAAGCCAGCTTTCCATTGCTACACGAAAAGCGCGCAAGACTGGGTCGAGCTCGGAGATATCCAAGGGTTTGAGACAGTTCCAGACGCGCTTTAATCTGCGACGCCCGCACGCTCCAGCTCTGCCTTGAGGCCGCCGCTCAGCCACAGCCACCACATGCGGAAGTCGGCGAAAAGAGACCAAAGCGGATAGGTGAAGGTTGCGGGTCTATTCTTCTCGATTGTGAAATGCGCCAGCCAAGCGAAGAAGTAACCCGCCAACGGCAGCGCGATTAGCCACAGCCACTCACCCATCAACAGCGCATAGCCAGCCAAAGCGACGACCAGCGACGTGCCGACATAGTGCAAGGCTCGTGTAGCTGGTTTGCTGTGCTCACGCAGATAGAACGGCCAGAATTCAGCGAAAGTAGTATAGGTTTTGGTCATTTTCTAAAACAATCCAGGGATTTGATACTGAGCTGCATTTGGCCGCACAGGTTGCAACAGTTCGCGCCCACCAGTGCTTTGCGCTGAACGAAGGTCACCACCCGAAATCGCGGTGCAGCTGCCCCCAGCCAGAAAATCAAGCGCAGTCGCGATTGATGCCTCTGCCGGATCACCCAGCTGCCTGAATATGTCGTCATTCGCCCGGCAGGTGTTGGGCACGACGCCGGCAAGACCGCTGAAGTATTCACCTTCATCATTAGCGTTGGTGGTCTTGAAGGCGACAGCTCGCAAGCGATCGTCACACTCAGTGCGGTCGAAGCCGAACTGGCCAACCGGTTTGCCAAATGTATTGGTCCCGATCAGTGCGACATTGTTGCCCAGATAGGGGAGCATGGAATTGATCACGAGCTCGCTGGCAGATGCTGTTCCGCCGCGGCCGATAAAGGCAACCTTGGTTGGTGCAATCGCTTGCGAAGCGGTTCGGATGTTGGTTGTAGAGTTCTCGCTCGATTTGGAGTCACGCAGCACGGTTTTTGACCAGACTTGGCCGACATTGCCCGCTCCCATAAGGTCCCCCATTAAATCAGCAATGCGGACAAGACCGCCGCCGTTGTAGCGGAAATCGATGATCAGCTCTGTCACGCCTTGATCTTTGAACGTCTCGAATGCGTCACGCAGATCTGCATCCGCGCTGCCAACAATGAAAGTTCGCAAGTTGAGATAGCCGACCTTTTTACCGAGATCATCTATGATACGAACACCATAGCGGTCCGAGACGGGATCTAGCGCATAGTCAGCCTTTACGATGTTTTCAGCGCCGCTCGCGCCGGTCGCAGTGCGATAACCAATATAGCGAGTGACGCCGGGATCCGACGGGCCAAGCGCATCAATAACAGCGCCGGGGCCGCCAGATGCCATCAATGAAGACACGCTTTGTGTATTTGTGCTGCTGGTGCCGATTTCTAGCAACTCGGTCCCGCGATCGAGCCCTGCGGCCAGGCCCGGTGCTCCCTCGAAGGCTTCGATCACAAACACGCGGTTGTTGATTGTGTCATAGCCCAAGCGGATGCCGAAACCCGCGCTGGAGCCGGAATTGATCAGTGCATTTTCTTCTTCAATCGAAGTAATGTATGTGAAACCCCGGTCCTTGTCCTCGGCACGAGCAGGGGCCACTAGTGCATCGAGATAGTCCTGAACGGTGGCGAAGCTGCCTGGCTTGACTGACGTGTCGATCAGGTCGGGGAAAAGGTACCATTCATTGAGTACGGCAAGCGACCAATCCTGCCGATCGCGAACAGAACATTGTGTCGGGGTCGGTGTTCCGCCGCCGCCGGCGATTGGTCCGGTCCCAGATTGGCTATCGCCGCCGCCGCATGCAGCCGATGCCAGAGCCAATGATGATGCCAAGGCTACGCGACCAAGTCCCATGTTCAGTCCTTTTGAATTCTCGTTTTTCAAGCAGCGAAGCTATATGAAACCAACTCTGTGTAGGCGGTGAACAAACAGAATGACGCCCTTGTTCACCACGGGCAAACTCTAAGTTTGGCAAAGTTTAACGCAATGAAATTCTCTTCAAGAGACGCAAAATCCTGTGTCAAACACGAATTACCCACAGATTACGGGGCAAAATGGGCTCATTTTCGTGCCTGCCGCCTCGTCATGCCCTCGGGAAAGCCCTAGTTTTGTGCCTGGCAAATGAGAGAGGGGTCCCGAGTTCGTGTCTGAAGTTCCTGCCTGGTTAAACACCGTTTTGCCTCCCGCAGCCCGTCATGCGGGACTGGCGATTGCGAAGCATGGCAGTGAGCGCAATTTCGGGCGTGGCGGGTTCAAGCTGATTAGCCCGGCGTTTCAATCGGGCGGTGAACTGGACCCATGCTTTACAGCCGACGAGGAAGACGCAGTCGCCCCGCCGCTCGAATGGACAGCACCCCCGCCGGGCGCGATGGAAATGGTCGTCATCGTAGAAGATGCGAACGACGCCAGCGCTGCGCCTCGCTGCCACTGGCTGGTATGGGGCATCCCGGGCAAAAAAGGCATGATCCTTGAGGGCGAAGTTCCGCCGCGTGCCGGCAAGAATTCGCTTGGCAACTCAGAATGGCTTTTGCCTGACCTTCCGGTTGGTGAAACCCATCATTTCGTATTCCAGTTGTTTGCGCTCGAACTACCGCTGACCCTGATGCCAGGGGCTACGCGGGAGGACCTGCTCGCTGCAATGGATGGGCAAGTCGTCGCCAGCACTGCGCTGGTTGCCCAATATACCCGGTCGCAGGAGGACGAGGAGGACTGGGGCGATGACGATTGATTTGTAACGGCCACCTATTGGAAAGGAATTAATTATGGCTGGAAACGCGCTTCAAATACCCGTCACACTTTCGGGCGATCTTGAGAATGTTATCGGCAAAGGCCCGATGACCCGTGCTCAAGTGACATCGAAGGTTTGGGAATACATCAAGGCAAACGGTCTGC
>JBMTIF010000341.1:0-3466 GCA_049437045.1 Alphaproteobacteria bacterium
TAACGTTGAGGCGATAGTACAGGTCTTCCCGGAAACGGCCGGATTGGACATCTTTCCACGCATCCCGATTGGTCGCGCAGATAATTCGGGCGTTGGAGTATTCCATCTTGGAAGAGCCCACACGCTGGAAGCTGCCGGACTGGAGGAACCGCAGCAGCTTGGATTGCAGGTTGATGTCCATCTCCCCGATCTCATCAAGGAAAAGTGTGCCATTGTGGGCCATCTGGGCTGCGCCGTCGCGGTCGGTTGTTGCGCCAGTGAAGGCACCCTTCACGTGGCCAAAGAGCTCAGACTCGATCAAATCTTTTGGTATCGCAGCACAGTTCAGAACGGTGATGTTGCCATCTTTGCGAGGCGAAGCGCGGTGAAGCGCCTGAGCGACCAATTCCTTACCCGTACCCGTCTCTCCAGTAATGAAAACCGTAGCGTCTGAGGGCGCAGCGGAGTCAATCGTGCGATAGACCGCTTGCATGGCAAGAGAGCTGCCAATCATTTCGTCGTAAGACGGGCGGTCGAGCTGCTGGTATATGGCAACTTTGGTCTTTAGCTGCCGCATCTCGATAGCGTTGTGCAGCGTTTGAATAAGGCGTTCCTGCGCAAACGGCTTTACAAGGAAGTCATTCGCGCCAAGGCGCATGGCATCGACGGCGATGTTGATCGAACCGTGAGCCGTCATTACCAGCGTGGTCGTTCCCAGCCCTTCCTCTGCGATCAATTCCAAGATTTGCTGCCCGTCCATATCGGGCAGTTTTAGGTCCAGCAGAAGGAAATCAGGGCGTTGATCCCTTAGTATTCGAAGGCCAGCCTTCCCGGTTTCAGCGGTCAAAATATCAAAAGGCTCTTTCTGCAAGAAACCCTGATACATGTGTAGCATTGATGGGGAATCTTCAATGATCAGCAGCTTTACTGGCATAGGTCCGATCCTGGCCTCTGTCTTTCGATTAGGACCGCAAACATACTAAGTACACTTGCGTAAATTTAGGTGTAAATTAATCGCTTATCAGGTTCTTATCAACACGAAGATCGTGCGCCAACCAAGGCAGATCGGTGGATCTGACCAGCATTTGGCTCTTGAGCTACATGCTTCATAAAGGGCAAAGTCTTACGGCGGCAGCGAGTGTGCCTTTTATCCGAAGAGAATGCGTTGTTTACCCCGTGCACCCCGTTAATTAATTTCCACTCGAATAGTATGTCTTTCAGAATGAATGTCAATTTGACAAATTCGCAATGTTTGAAAATACAACTCTGAGTTAAGACAGGTGTTGGGCTATGATGCTATAGGCAGAAGTATCTGAACTTGTGGGAAAATTACAAAATTTAAGTCTCAAAAAGGGAAAGGAATTTTATGTTTTTGATTGTCAGCGATGGATCTTGCAGCGCGAAAGTAAATGATATTTTAACGTCAGTAATGGATAATCTCGGAGGGTCGCCCTCTTTAATCTTGTGTGGCGCGTCCATTTCCGCGGACTTCGATGGTCTGGAGACGACCATTCAAAGCGGGGTGCCTTTTCACGGTGCGTCGTCCTGTCTGGGCGTCATGACAAATCAAGGGCCGTTTGTCGATGGCGGCGTTGGTGCCGGTGTCCTTGCTATCTCCGACCCAACAGGTGCTTATGGTTCTGCGGTTGTTCCCATAGAGGCTGACGAGGTTGAGGCCGCAGCGCGTGCAGCGCTGCAGAGCGCCCTTAGGCAGGCAGGTCGGCCTGGTGAAACCCCAGAGTTGATCTGGCTGTCGGCGACGCCGGGGGTCGAAGAACGGGTAATCGCGAGCATTCAAGAGGCGATTGGTACTGGGGTGCCGATCTGTGGTGGTTCAGCGGCAGACAATTCAGTCTCAGGCGACTGGGTTGTTTTTGATCGATCAGCGCGTTTTGGTTCGGGCATCGCCATCAGTGTCATGTTCCCGTCTGTCAGGGTGGGCTACGCCTTCCACTCGGGCTACCGTCCCACCTCTACTCAGGGGCGAGTTACCGGCGCCAATGATCGCTGCATCGTGTCGATAGACGACCAGCCGGGTGCGCAGGTCTACAACGATTGGACAAACGGCAAAATTGATGACGTTCTGGAGACTGGCGGAAGTGTGATTGCCAACACGTCGCTTTCACTGCTGGGCCGCCGACGGGATGCTGTGGCTGGATTCGATTACTTTTTGCTCTCTCATCCAGCGTCGGTGTCGCCCGATGGTGGTTTGGGCCTGTTTTCAGACATTGAGGTCGGTGACGAAATTGTCCTGATGGAAGGTTCGGAGGATAACCTCGTAACTCGTGCGCCTCGGGTCGCGGAAAATGCGTTGGAGATGGCAAGACTTGATAAGGATCATATTTCAGGTGCATTAGTAATATACTGTGCAGGATGTATGCTGACTGTGCAGGATCGAATGACAGAGGTTGCGGCAGGTTTGAGTGATACGTTGGGTGGGAAACCGTTCTTGGGCACTTTCACTTTTGGTGAGCAAGGATGCTTCATTGGTGGGTCCAACCACCATGGCAACCTCATGATCTCTGTCGTGGTATTTGGCGTCTAATCAGATAAGCCGCAGGGTATGGAACGAAAGCAGGACTTGCAAAGCACCGGTTTGGAAGAGCAACTTCGTGAAGCGCTGGTTGCACTTGAGCAGGCCACTGCCCGCGAACGGCAGACGCGGCTTGAGTCCGAATTCCTGCTTGAATCGCTTCGCGATCTCGGTTTTGCCGAACGAACCTCTGAGGTTTATTCCCGCTCCCTCGAAATGCTCCGTGAGAGTATGCCTTTTGATGAGGCCTTTGTCCTTCGTGCGCCGTTTAGCGGTGAACTGTTAAAGGTCGCGGCGTCGACGCATTTGAAGTTTCAGGAGGTCACCTTTGAAATGACCCCTCACTTCGAGCTAGTGAAGTCAGGCGCGGCTATCCCTGTTTTTGATATTGAAGCAATGGAAGAATGGCAAAGTCAGTCCATTGCGGTGCGGGAAAACGTTGTTTCGACGCTGTCGATTCCTGTTCCGCAGGAAATTGGCGCCACCATCATTGTTTGTACCAGCCATCAAAAGGGTGCTTTTAACGATGTATCTGTGCAGGCGGCGGAGCGGTTTGGACTATTAGTGTCGCAGGCTGTCCGGATGACGCGTGTTCGGGAAGACGAATTGCAAACAGCGTTGGTTCGTCTTTCCTCGCAGGCTGAGCGGGATCAGACGGATTTCATGCTTGCTGCGGTTGATGCTCTGGGTGAAGGCGTTTTCGTTGTGGACGCCCAACAGAAGATCATTGTCACCAATGAGCGATACCGGCAGCTCTACGGCGAGTTGGCCGATATGTATGTTCCCGGCATAAACATTGAAGATATTTGGCTCCTCGAACGGCAGAGCGGCTTTGTCAAAGATATGGAAATGCCGAATTCCGTATCGATCAATGACAGTACAGGTTGGATTGGTACAACCCGCACCAACCAGCACTTGTTGCGAGACGGAAAAACCATTCGGGCAACTGATCGT
>JBMTIF010000342.1:0-3465 GCA_049437045.1 Alphaproteobacteria bacterium
GCGCGTCTAACCAAGTGCGCCAGTCCACCGGCATTCCCGAACCGACTGGTCGCGCAAAACAGCCCCGTTGGTTGATACCCCCAAGAGCCGTCAAAGGGGAACTCATGCAGCGGCATGACTTCAATATGGGTAAAGCCCAAATCCGCGACGTAATCGACCAGTTGCTCTGACAGGTCATCGTAAGAATAAAAGCGCCAGCCTTCATGTTTGCGCCATGAACCCAGATGGACTTCGTAGATCGACATGGGCTGGTCATATGCCATGCGGCGTTCTTAGTCGGCTGGTGGCTGATCGCGGACGTCGCTTGTTGAAACCGACGCTGTGTTGGGGCGGAGTTCCGAGCCGAAACCCAGCGGATCAGCCTTTTCTGTCACAGAACCGTCGCGCGCCGTCACAGCGTACTTGTAGCGCTCATTTTCGCCCAAACCGGGGACAAACCCTTCCCAGACGCCGCAGGTATCGTGCTTGCGCAGCGGTGTCGCGCCTTGCGCCCAACCGTTGAAGTCCCCCACCACAGAAACGTGCTGTGCATTGGGTGCCCATACGGCGAACCGTGCGCCTTCATCAAACAGGTGACAGCCCAAAGCCTCGAACAGGCGTTCGTGGTTGCCGTGGTTGATCAGGTGGAGATCAAACTCAGAGAGTGGATGCGGGTTCACACCATCAGACACCCCAATTGTCCTCCGGCAGGTTCCAGATGGTGCGTGCGTAATCCGCTACGGAGCGGTCAGAGCTGAACCACCCCATGCGAGCCGTGTTCAGCATCGTGCGCCGGGTCCAGTCCGGCTTGTCCTGAAAGCTCGTCTCAACGCGTTTCTGTGCTTCGAGGTAATCATCAAAATCAGCCATAACCAAGAAATAATCATGCAATTTCAGATCGTTGACCATGCCTGTACAAGCTTCTGCGACGTCGTGTCCAAAAGTTCCTGACGAAATGGCATCCAGCACGCGGACTTTCATGTCCAATGGGTCGGACAGATCCGAAGGGCACTGTCCGGTCAGGCGGCGCTCTTGCACCTGTTCGGTGGTCAGGCCAAAGATCTCGATGTTGTCCGCGCCGACATGTTCCATGATCTCCACATTTGCTCCATCGAGTGTCCCGATGGTCAGTGCGCCGTTCAGGGCGAATTTCATGTTTCCGGTGCCACTGGCTTCCATGCCCGCGGTCGAAATCTGCTCAGACAGGTCCGTCGCCGGAATGATCATTTCAGCCGTGGTAACGCGGTAATTGGGCAGAAAAATCACCTTGAGGGCATCACCGACGGCCGGGTCGCTGTTCACCCGGTCAGCAACGCCATGCATGAGGCGGATGATCTCCTTGGCGCGGGTGTAGCTTGCTGCCGCCTTACCAGAAAAGATCTTCACCGTTGGCGCAATCGGTGACTGTCCTCGGTCCTTGATGTCGAGATACAGGGCAATGGCGTGCAGGACATTCAGCAACTGACGCTTGTATTCGTGGATGCGCTTGATCTGGCTGTCAAACATAGCGTCGGGCGAGACGTTTTCACCAATTTCTTCACGGATGTAGTTGGCCAGTGCAATTTTATTGTCACGCTTAACGGCTGCAAAATGATCCAGCGCGCCAGCGTCTCCAGCCAGTTTTTCCAGACCCTTGAGCCGTTCAAGATCTGTTTGCCAGCCATCGCCTACTGCATAGGTCACAAAACGAGCCAAACCGGGGTTACAGCCGTTCAGCCACCGGCGGGGCGTGACGCCGTTGGTGACGTTGGTGATCTTGTTCGGGAAGTGATTGCCGAGATTACGGAACAGCTGGGTTTCGACCAGATCGGAATGCAGGGCGGAAACGCCGTTGGTCTTTTGACTGCCGATAAAGGCCAGATGCCCCATGCGAACGTAACCGCCGCCCTGTTCCTCGATCAACGAAACGTCGGAGAGGTAGGGGTCGTTGTTGCCTGCATCGGCCCGGCGCTGGGTGAGCACGCGAGCGTTGATTTCATAAATCAGCTGCATGTGCCGGGGAAGCAGATCGCCGATCAGCCCGACGTGCCAGGTCTCTAACGCTTCGGGGAGCAGCGTGTGGTTGGTGTAGTTGAAGGTCTTCTGCGCCAGCTCGAACGCGTCCCCAAGACTGACCCCGTGGTCATCCATCAGCAGGCGCACGAACTCCGGGATCGCAATCGCCGGGTGGGTGTCGTTGAGCTGGATCGTCACCTTGTCGGGCAGATTGCGCAGGTCGCTGTGGTTGGTCAGATAGCGGCGGATGATGTCTTTGATGGAGGCCGCGGAGAAGAAATACTCCTGAGACAGCCGCAGGCGCTTTCCCTGTTCAGTGCTGTCGTTGGGGTAGAGAACCTGAGAGATGGCCTCGGCCATGATTTTTGGTCTGTAAGCGCTCAGGTAGTCGCCTTGGTCAAAAGCCGCCATGTTCAGCGGTGCTTTGGACCGCGCCGACCAGAGCCGCAGGGTTGCTGCTGACTTGCCTTGCCACCCGATGATGGGGAAGTCATGGGCCATCGCTTCAACCGTTTCGCGGGGAGTCCAGGTTACAGCTTTATCCCGCTGTCGCGTGGTGCCCATGAAGCCAATATCATAGTGGACCTCAGAGCGCGGGAATTCCCAGTATGAGCCGCCGCTGGTCCAGTCATCCGGTTCTTCGACCTGCCAGCCTTTTTCAATGCTTTGCTTGAACAAACCGCTTTCGTATCGGATCCCATAGCCAAATCCGCTGATCCCGAGCGTTGCCATCGATTCCATGTAGCACGCGGCCAAACGGCCCAAACCGCCATTGCCAAGTGCCGGGTCGGGTTCACTGGCCATAACGGCTTGCATATCCACGCCATGACTGGCCAAGGCCTCCTTCGCGGCTGCATAGAGGCCGGTGTTGCGCAGGGCATCTTCGATGATGCGGCCAATCATGAACTCCATGGACAGGTAGTAAACCCGCTTGCGGTCATAGGCGTAAGTGGACTGCGTGGCATTGATCCACGAATTGGCGATGTAGCGTCGTGTGAGACGGGTGAGAGCGGCCATCCAGTCAAAGGGCTGAGCGTGCTCAGGATCCTTGCCGATCACATAGTACAGGGTGTCGAGGATATCGTGCTTCAGGGTCTCAGGGGAAACGTCGAAAGTGGTGGCTCGGCGCAAAGTTTGGGTCCCTTGGTTTCGATTCTTGAAACATTTATTACACCCAACGCTATGACGCGTTTAAGCCATTAGCAAGCGCAGCCAAGCCGTTTTTCGACCCCGTGAAACGCAAAAGACCCTTTCACCGTGTGTGGGTGATACTTTTCCGACCTTGCTGGTCCTCATATCGGGGGATGCTCGCGCGGATGCAGGTGCCGGGTTTGTCGGTTTCGGCAATGATCAGCGTGCCGTTTAGGGTGCTGAGAATACGCCGGGATATTGTGAGACCCAAACCGTTGCCCAGCCAGCGCCCGCGCGAGGTATGATCCACCGCCCCTGTGGTTTCAGCCTTATGCACGGTGAAGAAATCAGGGCTCAGAC
>JBMTIF010000343.1:0-3438 GCA_049437045.1 Alphaproteobacteria bacterium
AATCGTCAAAGTCTGACCATGAAGAAATCAACGATCAAGCGGCGTCACCCGACCGGCGGAAGGGGTGACGCGGGAAAGAGGCGGTCCCGGAGGGGCCGTCATTTTGGTCAGGATGCGTTCCGGATTTGCTTCCAGAGACGATCCGGCGTCGCAGGCATGTCGACAAAACCAACATTCAGCGGGTCCAGCGCGTTCTGGATGGCATTCATCACGGCAGCGCAAGCACCAACCGTCCCCGCTTCGCCGCAGCCTTTGATCCCCATTTCATTATTCAACGATTTCACTCCCATGTGGGTGAAGTCGATGTCCGAAATGGTGTCAGCCCGCGGCACGGTGTAGTCCATGAAGGACCCTGTCAGCAGCTGACCGCTTTCGTCGTAGACCGTGCGCTCCATCAGCGCCTGACCCAAGCCCTGAACGATGCCGCCGTGGACCTGACCCTGCACCACCAATGGGTTGTAAAGCAGACCAAAGTCGTCAACGACCACGTAGTTTTCCAGGCTGACAACACCGGTCTCTTCATCCACTTCCACTTCGGCGATGTGGCAGCCGTTGGGGAAGGTCGAGGTGTAGTCGTCGTGGCTGGCTTCGACATCCAGTGTCCCAGCCGGCAGGCCGCTGGCCAAGGTTTTCAAATCGAGGCTGATGTCTGTACCGGAAACCCGGAAAGCCCCGTCTTCGAAGCTCAGATCTTCCGGCGCACACTCCAGTTTTTCGGCCGCATGGTCTTGGGCTTTCTCGATCATGGCGCGGGCCGCAGCACGCATGGCGATGGCCTGCGCGATCAGGGAGCGAGAGCCACCCGTGCCCCCACCCAATTTGATTCGGTCCGTGTCCCCCTGAACGATCACGATGTCTTCAAAGGGCACACCGGTTTGCTCGTGCACGACTTGAGCGTAGACCGTCTCGTGACCTTGACCGTTGGACTGCGTTCCCACGGTTACCTCCAACTGCCCTTGAGGTGTGAAGGTAAAGGTCGAATCCTCGTGCGGTGCGCCCAGTGTACATTCGACGTAGTAACACACCCCCATATCCCGGCGCAGACCCTTGGCCGCAGAGGCTTCCTGACGTTTGGCCAGACCGGCGTAATCGGCCTTTTCCAATGCAGCCCGCATCAGCGTCTCGAACTCACCCACGTCATAGGTCAGGCCGACAGCGGTCTTGTAGGGCATTTGTTCGGGGCGAATGAAGTTCAGCGAGCGGAACTCGATGGGGTCCATCCCAACCTGCTTGGCCGCCACGTCCATCAGACGTTCGAGCAGATAGATCCCCTCGGGCCGTCCGGCACCGCGGTAGGCGTCGATTTGGGTCGAATGGGTAAAGACACCATCCACCCGAAAGCGCGAAGCGGGAATATCATAGACGCCCGGCAGAATCTTTTCCTGCAACATGGTCGGGATCCCTTGCGCAAACTGGGAAAAATAGGCGCCCATGCCCGCGTAGGAGTGGATGTCAATTCCGGTGATGCGATTGTCTTTATCCAAAGCCAGCTTGGCGTGGGAGATGTGGTCCCGACCCATGTTGTCGGACAGCATGGACTCACCCCGTCCAGCCAACCATTTCACTGGCCGACCCAACTGCATGGCGGCAAAGGGCGCCAGATACTGTTCAGGATAGGTAAAGGCTTTCATGCCAAAACCGCCGCCGACGTCCGGGGTTACGACCCGTACGTTTTCCTTTTCCAGCCCCAGACACTTGGACAACCGGTCTTTGAGACCCCAACCACCCTGTGTGCTGGTAATGACAGTCAGCCGACCCCCATCCATGTGCGCAACAGCCGCCCGTGGCTCCATCGCGACAACGATGACCCGGTTGTTTTCCAACCGCATCTCAACAACGGTTTCAGCCTCACTCAGGATGCGTTCCATCTCTGCGTCATCACCCTGTCCGCGCCATCGGAAAGCAATGTTTCCCGGTGCATCGTCGTGCACCAGCGGCGCGCCGTCCGCCAAGGCTGATTCAAGGTCGGTTACGGCATCGAGAACGTCGTAATCAACCTCCAGCAATTCAGCGGCCTCTTCAGCCTCGCTCTGCGTTTCAGCGATGATGATGGCAACCGGCTCCCCGGCGAAACGCACCCGCCCTTCGGCGAGGATTGTGCGGTCCGGTTTGGCGCTTTCCTGCGCGACAACCACGTGGGGCATGTTGTTTTCGGCCCCCGCTGCGCGCATGTCCGCAGCTGTGAACACTCCAACAACGCCCTGCGCTTCCTTGGCGGCGTCTGTGTTGATGGCGCGGATGTGCGCATGGGCAAAGGGCGAGCGAACCACGTACATGTGGGCCTGACCTTCGATGTTCACGTCATCGGTGTATTGGCCCTGTCCCGTTACAAAACGTTCGTCTTCAGATCGACGCACAGAAGCGCCTGTTGAGAATTTCTCAACAATACCCATCACAACTCTCCCAAAAATCTCTGGCTCTCCGCGAGCACCGTGCATATTTTCATAGCTGAAACTAAGGTACTCGGCAGTGCGGCACAGGGTCCAGCACCTATGTAGGGATACAGAGTTTCTTTATGCAAAGCCGCAATAGCAATTGGTACGAGGGAGAGTACAGGCATGGAAATGACCGGATCGTCACGATTAAAGGCAGACCGCGACACGGTTTGGGCAGCATTGAACAATCCCGACGTGCTGAAGGCCTGTATCCCCGGTTGCGAGAGTTTCGAGTCGACGGGCGAAAACAGCTTCGAGGCTGAGGTCGGCGCAAAGATCGGGCCGGTCAAAGCCAAGTTCAAGGGCAACGTTGAACTGGTCGATATCGTGCCTTCGGTTTCATACCGACTGGTTGGTGAAGGGACGGGCGGCGCTGCCGGTTTTGCCAAGGGCGGCGCGACAGTGGCTCTCGCCGACATCGATGGCGGGACGGAACTGTCCTACGAAGTCAGCGCCAATATGGGCGGCAAAATCGCCCAGCTCGGTGCGCGCCTGATGACCAGCACGGCCAAGAAATATGCCGACCGCTTCTTTGAGGCCTTTGCCGAACAGGTGGGCGGCACTTTGGAAGACGAGCCCGAAGGCGAAGGTTCCGCGTGATCACAGCCGCTTTTCAGACTGTCACCGCGACCCAGACGGCTTTGGCGGATACTGGGTACATCGCCAGCACTGAACTCGCCACATCCATCCATCTGGCCATGAACCTGACCCGCCCTCTTTTCCTCGAAGGCGAAGCCGGTACCGGAAAAACGGCCATTGCCCAAGCGGTGGCTCAGGCGCTCGATCTGCCTCTGGTGCGTTTGCAGTGCTATGAGGGGCTGGATCAGGCCTCTGCGCTCTATGACTGGAACGTCGCCGCTCAGTTGCTGGAACTCAAGCGCGACACAGGCGCTGATCTCTATGATGAGCGTTTCCTGCTGGCACGACCGCTGTTGCAGGCGATCCGCCATCCCAGTGGTAAGCCGGCTGTTCTCTTGATCGATGAGATCGACCGCGCGGATGC
>JBMTIF010000344.1:0-3434 GCA_049437045.1 Alphaproteobacteria bacterium
CCGAAACCGGTGTGCGTCATCGGGGAAATGGTCACCGATGGTGTCACTCTTGTCGTGGTTGACTTGCAGTATGCCCAGCCGAATGCGATCCATTGTCCTTTGGGTCCGCTCTTGGGTTTCAATCATTAAAACAAAGCAAAGAAGCGCGGGGCTGAAACAGCCCCGCACCGTTTGGTCAGGCGCCCTGATTATTCGCCAGCAATGATGCCAGCAAGCTCCATATCCTTGGCAGAGTCAGCCGCGATACGCGCCATGGACTCTTCGGTGTCCTGCCAGTAAACGGCTGCACCGGTTTCAGCCATCAGCTGCTGAGCTTCATCAGACATCATCGTTGCCTTACCGATTTCTGCCAGCACGTCGATGACTTCCTGCGGTGTGCCCTTGGTTACAAACAGACCGTTCCACAGTTCCAGATCATTGATGCCGGACTGAGCAGACAGGGTTTCTACACCATCCAGCTTGGCAATCGGGTCAGCACCAATGTTTGCCAGCACGTTGATCTCATCCAAGCAAGGCTCAATCAGCGCCAGCGTGGTATTGATCACGTCAGCATCACCTGCGGACAGCGTGTTACAGTCCAACATGTCAAAGGCAGAATCGTCTGCGTACTCAAAGCCCATCAGCTTGGCCGCTGCAAAGGTTGCTTTGGTTGGCGTCAGGCCCGCACCAAAGTGCCCCAGTACCACGTCGTTGTCCTGCGCGTGCGCAGCCAGTTCAGCCATGTTGCTGTAACCGGAATCACCGGCGGACGCCAAAACGAATGGGTAGGTCAGGAAGATACCAACCGGCACAAAGCTGTCTTCTTCGATGCCGATACCGATCCGAGGACCAATAACAGGAACGCCGATCACGAACGAACCAACGACCGAGCCGTCAGCGGGGGCTTCGAGAACTTCCAGCGCGCCCGGGAATGGGCCATCGCCGCCGCCGGGACGGTTAACAACCGACGCTGGAACGCCTGTCGCTTCCTGCATGTTCGCTGCGATCATGCGGGTCAGGATGTCTTCGAAGTCACCGGGAGGCCACGGAACAATGAACTGTACCGGACCCGTTGGATATTCAGCCTGTGCGTTCATCGCCAGACCAAGGCTGGCAACGCTCGCCGCTGCCAATGTCAAAAGCTTCTTCATGGGAACCTCCTCCGATTAAAGCTTACACGTGATAGGGTTTGTTTCTCTCTCTTCATGGGCAGTCACCGATCATCGGTTTTTCCGTCGATGGTCGAGGACCATCGAGACCAGCACAACCGTAATCACCCCAAGGATGACCACAGCCAGGGTGCCCGATACGGGACGATCGATCAGATCGGTCCACGTCTTGATACGACTGGCACCGGCGGTGAGGCGCTCGACCATGATCGAGCCGAGCACCATGCCCAGCACAACCGGTACGAGCGGCCAATCCAACCGCCGCAGGATGTAGCCGATAAAGCCAAAAATGGCCGCGACCACACAGTCGAAGAAGTTGTTGCGGATGCTGAACACACCCACAAAAGCAAAAATCATGATGAACACGCCCAGAAAGCGGTTCGGGATGAAGATCATGCGCGCAATCAACCGCGTGCTGAACAGCAGCGCTATGACCACCAGCACGTTGATAATCAGCAGCGCAATGAACAGGCTGAACAGGAAATCCGGGTTTTTTTCGAAGATATCCGGTCCCGGCTTCACCCCGGCGTCAAAGAAAACAACCATCATCATCGCCGTAAGCGCCTCACCCGGCACCCCCAACGCCAGCAGCGGGATCATGGCCGCAGCCGGTACAGCATTGTTGGCCGTTTCGGACGCAATCAAGCCCTCGGGCGAGCCGTGTCCGAATTTCTCCGGGTTCTTGGACATGCTGCGCGCTGTGGCATAGCTGAAGAACTGCGCCACGAACTCACCAACGCCGGGAATAATGCCCATGATCGTGCCGTAGACCCCGGAAATAGCGGTAACAGCCGGGTAGCGGCGCAGCTCTGCCAGCCCTCTGAACAGGCCGCCCTTGAACCGGATTTCCTTGGCGGGATCATCCTTGCCGACCATCAGGAACAGCGACTGGCTCAACGCAAAGATCCCGACAATCACAACGATCAGATTAAAGCCCGAAGCCAGCTCTTCAACGCCGTAGGTATAGCGCTCAAAACCCCGCAGGGTTTGACGTCCAACCAGAGTAATCAGCATGCCAAAACCGAAAAGAGCAGCCGCGATCATCATGGTTTGACGATGCGCAAGGATGAGCAGAACCATCCCCAACACTGCCGCCATGAAGATATCCCGGCTGCCGAACAAGGCACCAAGGTCGCGCAGGTAGGGGCCAAACAGCATCAGCGCACACAGCGCCGTCAGGATTGAGAAGGTTCCCCCATAGAACGATGCGCTATAGGCCAGAGCAAGGGCTCGCGGCCCTTCGCCTCGCCGGGTCATGGAGTAGCCGTCATAGGTTGTCAGCGCATTGACCGGGGTGCCCGGCGTATTGATGAGAATGGCGGGAATGGCACCGCCATACATCGAAGAGCCATAGATCCCCAGCAGAAGCACCAAAGACACCAGATCAGGCAGAAAAACCGTCGCGGGTAGCAGGATGGCGATGGCAATGGCTGGTCCAATCCCGGGGACAGCACCAATCACCAAACCGCCCAAAGAGCCGATCAACAGCGCGACCAACACTTGCGGGTCTAACAGGTTCTGCAATCCGGTCATCAGCGCGTCCATCAGAAGTACACCTTCATGAACCGCTCCAAACTGTCAGGCAGTTGGTTATAGAGCCAGATGTTAACAGGGGTCTTGATCTTCAGGATTGTGCGGAAAAACAGGACTGAAACGAAGCTCGCGGCCAAGGCAATGCCCATCCAGCGCAAGCTTCGATACCCCAGCCGATACACCATCAATGCCGCAAAGATCATGGTGGCGAACAGGTAGCCAATGATCTCGATGCTGCGGGTGTAGACAATGAAATAGGCGATGAACTCAAGCGCACGGACCCACTGGATGACCTCATAGCGGGTCTTGTTGGGCTTGTGCTTGCGCCGATCCAGCATCGCGCGACGTAGGCTCAGGACAAAGTTGGCCACGGCTGCGGGCAACAGAATCACCACCGCGATCAACGGTCCAACCCAAGGCTGCTTCAGAACCTTGCCGAACCGCTTCTGCGGCAAATCCCGATCTTCCCAGCCACTCTCACCAAAGAACGAAATGGTAAGGAACAGCGCGGCTGCGAGGAACAGCGCTGAGAAGAGTAAATCCGCTCTTCCACGCGTGAACTTGAACAAGTCAGCAACATTGAAACGGCGCTCCGCCGGGATAAAACTCTTGAAGCCCACCCCTTCGTTTGTTGAACGCAGCACCACCCCTGCACTGCTTGAGCGCAGGGTCTGTCCGGGATCGGAAACAGAGGTGGTGATGCGGAAGTCGGTCATGATGCGCTAGCCTCCACCCGCTCAGAGAACCCGCCAT
>JBMTIF010000345.1:0-3422 GCA_049437045.1 Alphaproteobacteria bacterium
TAGAAATATGGCGAATAGCACTTGCTATAGGCTGATTTTGCTATATTTTTATTCTCAAAATGACAAGCAAAATGAAAATGTCTGTGAGAATGCTATGCGAAATCTAATTAGAAAAGCGGCTTCGGTTTGTGTCGCGACGCTGATGATGGCTGGCCTTTCAGGTGTGGTGGGTAACGTAGCATTCGCGAGCAACCCGAATTTGGCGCTTAGTGAAATAAAAGCGCATGAGCTGATGGATCTCGATGTTGCTTACCAGGTTTTGGAATTCCATCAGGATGTTCTCAATGCGCAGCAAGAAAAAGTTGGGGTGCTAGCGGCTGCGTTGGATCAGGCATTGAACACCTATTCTGATGGAAACGTGGATGGTTTGCGTGGCGATGTTCCTCTCCTCGTTCAGCGCGTCACGCAATCCTTCCGCACCTTTGATTCGGCGCATGCAAGCCTTCAAGACCAGAAGATTGAGGTTGGCAATTTCGAATACGCCATCGAGATTCTGGAGTTCTTCGCGGACTGAGTTACGGACCGCACTCTTCTGGGAATTTGCTTCCCACAGATTGATCTGCTTGTCTTCGGTCCTAGACCGTCTTCTCCCGGCTACAGTGACTGACCCGAGTTCACCTCGAAAAAGGCCAGTTTTGCCAGATCAATCCTTACCCGGACCGTCGCGCCACTTTCCGGGGCAAGAGCAGAAGGCACGCGGGCCAAAATGGTCTGCGTGCCCGCTCTCAAGTTTACAAAAGCGTCAGGGCCAGTTTTCTCAACCATTCCCGTTTCAAGGCTGAAAGGGCCTTCGGGGTCTACGGCAATATCCTCGGGGCGGATGCCTACTGTGAGGGCTGTGGCGTCTGCTGGCATCGCAGGTGGGACGGGCAGGCTGATGCTTCCACCGCCCAGTTCCAGCAGGTTGTCGCTGCGGGTTGCGGTGAGCAGCGACATGGGCGGCGACCCCATGAAATCAGCCACAAAGGTGTTGGCTGGCCGATGGTAAATCTCATCCGGCGTTCCTACTTGCTGCACCTCGCCGTTTTTCAGGATGACGATTTTTGTCGCTAGGGTCATGGCTTCGACCTGATCGTGTGTTACGTAGACCATGCTGGTGTTTGTGCGTTGGTGCAGTTCCCTGATCTCCCGGCGCATCTCTACGCGAAGTTTGGCATCAAGGTTGGATAGCGGTTCGTCAAATAGGAACAGCGCAGGGTTTCTGACCAACGCGCGCCCCATTGCAACCCGCTGTCGCTGTCCGCCGGAAAGCTGGCTGGGTCTGCGGTCCAGCAAATGTTCGATTTGCAGCATCGAGGCGACTTCTGTGACGCGTGCCTCGATCTGGTCGCTGCGCACCCGCCGCACTCGCATCCCAAAGCCGATGTTCTGCGCGACGGTCATGGTGGGGTAGAGCGCATAGGACTGGAACACCATGGCAATGTCGCGGTCGCGCGGGGGTGTCTGCGTTACATTTCGGTCAGCAACCCAGATTTCGCCAGAAGTGGTTTCTTCCAGCCCCGCGATGCAGTTGAGCAGGGTTGATTTTCCGCATCCCGAAGGGCCGACAAGGACCAGGAAGTCACCCGGCTCGATGCTTACGTTGATGTCGCGAAGCACTTCTACGTCGCCGAAGCTCTTGTGCAGTGTTTTGATGGCAAGAGCTGATTGGGGATGCTTAGACATTGTTTAATTCTCTCTTCCCTCAGGCACCGATGGACTGCGGTGCAGGACCAGTCGACTGGCGTACGATCAGTTCTGCCCGTTCCGTCGTCTGCTGTTCGACTGGCGAAGCGCCGTTGAGCAAGGCGATCAGTTTGTCGGCCAAAGGCGCGCAGGCAAGGCTCAAGGCGGCTTTGGTGACTGTTAACGGTGGATTTGTATCATCCGACGTCAGGACAGGCACGAGGTCATCGTGACAGATGATGGATAAGTCTTTCGGCACGCTTAGCCCCCGGTCGCCCGCTGCTCGTAGAACGCCGTGGGCGAGGGCGGTTGAGGCGCAGAGCAGAGCCGTAGGGCGCGCGTCAGGCGGAAGCGCGAGCAAGCTAAGCGCCCGCATGTAACCGCTGGCCCGTGTATTCTCGCCATATGAAAGAAAGTCGGCTTGAAGGGAAAGCATTCTTGTCCGCATCGCCGCGTTAAAGCCGCTCGTGCGCTGGTTGGCAAAGGCCGCGCTTTCCGGGCCGTTGATAAAGGCGATGCGCTGGTGGCCTAGATCAGCGAGCAGGTTGACTGCTTGCGCAGCCGCGTCGGCATTGTCGAGATCGTAGAAGGCATGGGTCGGGTCGTCGTCAATCCGCCCGTGAACCACAAAAGGAACCTTCGCCTGCTGCAAAAAGGCGATCCGAGGGTCGCTGACTTGCGGGGCATTGAGGATGAAGCCATCCAGCGTATTCTTGGAAATCATCCGTCGATAAGGCGCGACGGGATCTTCGTCGAGGATGACCTGCATCACCAAATCGATATCCCGTTCCGCCAGTCGTGCAGACAGGCCCATGATGACTTCAACCAGCGAGCTTTCGGCGGACATTCCCGGCTGCAGCGGGACCAGCATACCGACCATACCCGAGCGCCCCGACACCAGCTTTTGCGCGGCGCGATTGGGGCGATAGTTCATGCGTTGGGCGGTTTGCTCAACGAGTTCACGGGTTTTTTCTGAAACCTCTGGAAAGCCATTGAGCGCTCGGCTGACGGTCGCGACCGATAGGCCTAATTCCTCGCTAATATCTTTTAAAGTCGCCACGTTTAGATTCCAAAACGTTTTAAATACTGGTTCATTGCTGTGGTAATATAGCTATAAATAGGCCAAAAACATTGCTGAAAGTCAATTTAAAACGTTTTGAATTTAGATTAAGTCATGTTAGGGGACTGGAATGTTAGTTTTGTAGGGAACGCGTGAAATGGCCAAAGATTGGTGGCGCGGTGCGGTGATTTATCAGATCTACCCGCGCTCATTTCAGGACAGCAATGGTGATGGAATCGGGGACCTGCCCGGCATCACAAGTCGCTTGTCTCACGTGGCCGATCTCGGGGCAGATGCAGTCTGGCTTTCCCCCATTTTCACCTCGCCCATGCTGGATATGGGATATGATGTCAGTGACTACACCGACATTGATCCCTTGTTTGGTACGCTTGCCGATTTTGATGACTTGATCGCAGAGGCCAAGCGCCTCGGCCTTAAGGTCATCATCGACCAGGTGCTCTCGCACAGCTCCGATAAACATCCGTTCTTCGAAGAGAGCCGGACTTCTCGTGATGGCGAGAAAGCTGATTGGTACGTTTGGGCGGACCCCAAGCCCGATGGGTCGCCGCCGAACAATTGGACGTCTGTCTTCGGCGGTCCGGCGTGGGAGTGGGAGCCAAGGCGCCAGCAGTTCTATCTGCACAACTTCTTGATCGAGCAACCTGATTTCAACTGCCACAATCCGGCGGTGCAGGAC
>JBMTIF010000346.1:0-3417 GCA_049437045.1 Alphaproteobacteria bacterium
CGCCTACAGCAACATCGTGATAGTCCGCGCCATTGGTGCCAAAGTATAAAGTATTGATGTCTCCATCACCCTCAAGCTCCGTAACCGTCACGCGGTCGGTGCCATTGACACTAATGAGCAGATGGTCGCCGTTGTCATCCTGTCCGATTTCAGCATCGGTCAAGTCAACGATATCGTTGGTGTCGTCATCGCTCAAACGGGGGATGTCATCCGCTTCTCGATAATGATCGACTGTATCGTCGCGGGTGTCATTCTGAATGAAGAATGTCACGGTCTGATTGGCAAAGTTACCGCTGCCATCGCTGACCTGAACGCGGACCTCCAAGGTGTTATTCCCGTTTTCCGGGCGCGTGCCATCGGCATCGCCAGACAGCGCGGAATAATCAGGTACGCTCTCGTTTGCGTCGCCTTCTTCGGGGTGCCGGACACCGACAAAGGATATGGCGCCGGTTTGGCTGTTGATGGTGAAACGCTCTTCATCATCGCCGCCGATAATGGAGAACTCCACCTCATGGCCCAGAGGATGGTGCGCAGAAAGATGAGCCAATACGCCACCTTCACCCTCATGTGCCTGTTGGCTCATGGAACTGGTGAAGGAAAGAACCGACGGATCATAAAGAGAGGCATCATCGCTGGAAATATATGGCGTGTGTTCTGAATAAGTGGGTTCAGGAGTCCCGTTGCCATCACCATCGAACAGGAACATCGCCGCCAGTCCGGTCATCCCGGCAAGACCGAGGGCAAGCAAAAGACCGCCATCCATCATGCCAGCGCTGGAAACGCCCGGCCCCCAATAGGCGTTTGGCATAGCCGAACCCATCTGTGGCGCGCCATAGCCCGGGTTGAAGGCCATATGCTGCGGTGCAATGGCAGGTGAACTCATGGCCTGCTGCATAATCATCTGCTGGGGCAAAGCCTGGGTCATCGCAGTCTGTCCGCCTACGACCGCGTGCGTGTGCTGAATGCCGTTTGGTAGCTGAGAGAGTGGCCCGTGACTGTGAACCAATCCGCTCTGATGCGCATGCGTTGCGCCAATCAGCCCCTGACCGATAACCGCTGAATCCGAATGTCCGCTGTCGTGCGGCTCAGCTCCCGAATGCGCCTGAGCCTGACTCGCAGCCATGATTGCTGCACCGGCAGCAGTAAGAGCAGAGGTCGTCAACCGGCCTTTTAGGGCCAAGTTGCGCAGTTTGCGGCCTTGGGATTGGATGATGGGGTGAGCGGAATTCATAATGGCTGCTCCGAATTTCAAATAACCGCAATGACCCTCTAGCATCGCCAACAACAGCGAAGCCTATGCGCCAGATGCGTCTGTAATGCCTTGTTTTGCCCAGTCTTTTCCGGGCCGATTAAAAAATAAAGTCGTCATTCAAATAAAGAGTAGGTACGTCGCGTACCCTTAAAACAAGCATATATTACACGACTGGAAAAATTTTATCACCACAAAAAAAGCCCCAGCCTTGTTTTACGCGACAGGGCTGGGGGATGAACGGCGCGGACGATTCGATGCCTACTGGATGATTTCTCCATCTTCGATGAAACCGTGATAGACAAAGGCAAAGGTAACGTCGTGGACGATGGCCCTGCGAGTACCGTCGGCCCGGACCTGCTGAACAACCATGTTCCCTAAGGCGCGGCCCTTGGCGATTGTGCTGTTATCCAACGCTGAGTTCTGTCCGGCGGTCCAAGAGATTTCCAAGTCGCCGTCCCGAAGAAGTCCTTCCTCAGCAATTTTCGACATGGCGTAAGCCCGGCTCTCGTATCCTTCAGCAATGATCACACGAGCCATGGGTGCAATGTCACTTGGAAGCTCACCGAAGTAGAGAAAGGGACGGCCATTGTCAGCATCGTATGAGCGATAGGGATTACGCCCATATTTGCGCATGCCATCGTTATTGGGGACGAGAACCGTTCCATCTGGAAGCCGTTTGGTGAAGCGTTCAAAGCTTTCGATCCGTGAGGGTATTTTTGCCAGCTTGCGGCCCGCGTATTCACCCGTCAAACCGTTGCCGTCAAACTGTTGCCACCAGCTTTCTGTCTGCCGGTCATACATGATCATGTCCGATTTCCGCAGGCGGCCTGAGACCCCAAAATCGTGGGCCTTACCATCAATGCGAGTGTCGAACACGATTGCTGCGTTACAGAGCGGGCAGTAAGTAACGGCAACAGGCACACCTCCAACCACATCGTTGGCAATCTCATGCCAGGTCAGGACTTGCAGGGGATAGGCGCGCGCTTCGCCATTGATCTCCAACCCAATAACCGGCTCGGTTGCGGCATAGCGTGCCTCGGCAACACTGATTGACACAAATTGCGGTTCGTCGATTGCGGGGATTCCATCTCTTGGTGGACCGCCGGACAGGACCTCATCGAAAGAAACTGTAGACCGCGTGAAGTCACCGAGTGGAAATTCCCGAGACCAGGAGTCAGGGAAATCCTGCACTGGTAAAAGCTCGGAATCAGCGAAAGCAGGTGTGTTGAAAGTCACGAGGGCCAGAAATCCGCCGCTGGCCAATTGCATCATCAAGTTCATTTTCAGCTCTCCCCTGAGCATTACTAACGCGTTAACCCCTACGACAGGTTGACGCAGACCACCTCAACAAGCCGTCTCACAAAACCGTCAATCTCTGGCGAGGAAACCGCCACCATGCTTGTGGATTGAATTGATGCCTACTGTGCTCGGAAATGGCTTACACTTGGCAACAAGGTGGCCTGTCGCTTGCACGAATTCCAGCAACCCCGTGTAGGCTCTCTGAGTATGCAGGTTGCCTCGTAAAACGCCGTTTGAACGGAATATTATGAACCTTGTTCGTCGCAGTTGGACACAGGATCTCACGCTGGCTTTGAGCGTGTTTGCTGTCGTCGCGCTTTTGACAGGCGTGACTCTGGTTGGTTTGCAGTGGGGAAACCAGACTGCAGATGCCTCCGCAGACGAGCCTGCTATTGCTATTACCGACGCAAACATGGACGACTATTTTGACCAGTTTGAGCGGCCAGCGTGGAACAAGCTGCTTTACCGCATCACTGTGGTTGATTTCTGTGGTGAATTGACGTGGCACGTGCGGGAAGGATACCGGCTCGACCGCTACGCGCTGCAGGAAAGAGAGCCCATTTCTATCGCGGATGCAGCTGAGTTGCGGAATGAAGCCATTGCCTTGGTTGAAGCACAAATGAACCGGAACGGCGTCCAGGACTACTCATTCTGGTGTGCGGGACAGGGCGAGTCAGCGGCGAATTATTTCCGTTCAGTCTGGCAGCTTGACGCCGCGAACGGCTAGCCCGCCTCCAGAAAGGCAATGGCCTGTTCGCGTTCAAACAGATAGAGCAGTGTCCGCAGCGCTTCACCGCGTTCACCGACCAGCTCTGGAGCTTTGTTAAGCGTCAGTTGCGCGTCTCGCTGTGCGATTTCCAGCAAAT
>JBMTIF010000347.1:0-3409 GCA_049437045.1 Alphaproteobacteria bacterium
TTGCAAGCATGCCCAAAACTAACTTTTTCATTGTAACCTCTCTCACCCGTTACAAGCAAATTCGCGCAGATTTTGGCGAATTTCAGGGACGAAATCCAAAAACGTTTTTGGTTTCACCTTCAAAAACCCTCATAAATAGGGCCGATCGTCAATAGAAAAGTGGATTTTGCTCAACAAATGCGTCGTTTTTTGGGTCCACTCGTACTTTTTCTCCAGATTTTACCGGCAATCCTTGACCAAAAGCCAAAAACGTTTTTGAATTGGATAGGAACAGTGGAGACCACGTGTGAACATTGAACGAAGCGAAAAAGAATGGTGGCGTGGTGCCTGTATCTATGAGGTTTATCTTCGTAGTTTTCAGGACAGCAACGACGACGGTGAAGGGGACCTTCGTGGCCTGTTGAACAGGCTGCCCTATCTTGCCGACCTAGGTATCGATGCGATCTGGATCACGCCATTCTTCCCATCGCCCATGTTTGACTCCGGCTACGACGTATCCGACTACCAAATGGTAGACCCACGATTCGGCAGTCTCGATGATTTTGACGCCATTATTGCCACGGCCCATGCGTTGGGTCTGAAGGTCATCATTGACCAAGTCTACTCCCACAGCTCCCACCTTCACCCCTGGTTCATTGAAAGCCAGAGCGCGCCTGACAGTAAATACGCCGATTGGTATGTTTGGGCTGACGCCAAGCCCGATGGCAGCCCCCCAAACAATTGGTTGGCTCGGTTTGGCGGCATTGCGTGGGAGTGGTCTGCCCAGCGCAGGCAGTACTATCTGCACAACTTCTTGGTCGAGCAGCCCGATCTCAACCTGCACAATCCAGAAGTTCAGGACGCCATTCTGGAAATCATGAAGTTCTGGCTGGATCGTGGTGTGGACGGGCTGCGGCTAGACGTGGCCAATTTCTACACCCATGACCCGGAATTGCGGGACAATCCTCCGTCTGGCTTGGCTGATTTGCCTGCGAATCCTTACTACTTGCAAAAGCGGCTCTATGATCGATCACGGCCAGAAACGCTTCCCTTCCTAGAGGCCATGCGCAAGCTGGCCGGTGACAAGTTGCTGCTGGCTGAAATTTCCTGTGACTGGCAGGTCGAGCGGATGGTCGAGTATACCCAACCGGGTCGACTGCATACCGCTTACAGTTTCGAACTACTGTCGCCTGAGCTGAGCGGTGAACACATCGCACGGGTTGTTACCCGAGCGAACGAGAATGGTAGCTGGCCGACTTGGGCGCTTTCAAACCACGATGTTGTGCGAGTAGCCACGCGTTGGCACGCCGAACAGGACACGCAAAGGATCACCCAACTCCATGCGCTGCTCCTCAGTCTGCGCGGAACAGTGATCTTATATCAGGGGGAGGAACTGGGTCTGCCGCATGCGGTTATTCCCCGGGCATACCTACAAGACCCTGAAGCCATTCGCTTTTGGCCCCATGACCGTGGGCGGGATGGTGCAAGAACACCTTTCCCATGGACCGACGGGCCTAACCTTGGGTTCTCCCAAGCCGTGACCACTTGGCTACCCGCATCGAAAAATCACGCGGAGTTATCGGTTTCTCGACAGGAAGCCAACGCAAACTCCCCGCTGATCCAATGCCAGGAACTCATTGCCCTGCGTCGTCAACAAGCGGCGCTGAAATGGGGTGAATTCCATGTTCTAGAAGCGACCAGCGACCTGCTCGTTTTCCAGCGTCGGCATGAAGGTTCCACACTGACATGCGCATTCAACTTTGCCCACACCGTTAGAGCGCTTAATATCGTATCGCCCTACCGCCTGCTTGCAGGTGAAATGAAGCAAAATCAGCTGCCCCCAGGTGGCTTCGTCATTGCAGAGGTGAATGCGTGAGCCAAGCGGTCAAAAAAATTGGGATACGAGAGGTTGCTTCGCGATTGGGGTTATCGGTTTCCACGGTCAGCCGCGCACTGAACGGCTATGATGACGTGAACCCTGCGACCCGAGAACGGGTTGAGCGAACAGCCGTTGAAATGGGCTACCGCGCCAGTTTTGCCGCTTCCAACCTGCGTTCAAGCCAAACTCAGAACATCACCTTTATGGTTTCCAAGCCGTGGACAAAGTTCGTTGACCCTTTTTTCCTGTCCCTGCTGGATGGCGTAGAACTGGTACTGCGGGCACAAGGTTATGACTTGAACGTCGTCATGGCGCGGGACTATGAAAAAGAAATCGAGACTATCCAGAATGCGGTAGAGCGCAAACGCTGTGACGGGATCCTTTTCGGCCGCACGCGCCCTGAAGATGAGCGCATTTCTTTTTTGCAAGATCGGAACTTTCCGTTCGTCACCGTTGGCCGAACGCTGGAGGACGATCACAGCTGGGTCGATGTGGACCATGTGGATATCGGGTACCGCGCGACGGAGCGGCTGATCCAGTTGGGCCACACGCGGATTGCGCATTTTGTGACCCCACTCCGCTATACTTACTCCCACCACGCACGCAAAGGCTATCGGCAGGCGTTGTCTGACTATGGGTTGCCACATGAACCGGCGCTGGAAGTCGAATGCTACTTGTCCCGAAAGACCGGGGGTGACGCTGCGCGTGAGCTGTTATCTCTAGGCCAGATGCCGACCGCACTTTATTGCTCTAACGACATGATCGCCCTCTCCGCTATCGAAGCGCTGCGGCGGTTCAATGTCCATGCTGGCAAAGATATTGCCGTGATCGGGTCTGATGACATGCCCCTCGCATCCTACGTAGACCCCGGTCTCACGACATTCCGACAAGACCTCGATGGCATGGGTATGCGGATGGGACAGATGATGCTGGCTATGCTTTCCGGCGTAACAGAACCGCAGCAACAGCAGATCAAAGCCGAGCTGATTGTTCGTGGTACCGACATGCCTTTTGCACGGAAACCAGGTCATGAAGCTTGAAGTCCGTGACATCATCGCACTCAAGGGACGCCGGCAACTTACGGAATTGAATGTCGCATCGGTTGAGCATGCCAAGGCCGCTGGCGTAGCGGGAGTCGACATGATTGTTTCCGGCAATTTGGCGAATAGAGCGGCCTATCGTGCGGCGGCCCCTGACACGCATTTCACCTTTGGGCTCAAATACGGTGGGCCCGTCAACGCTGACCAAGCCAAAAGGCAAGCCTTTGACGCGCTAGAAGCGGGGGCTGATAGCATCTACTGCCCAGCGCATTTTGACGTTATCGAAGCCATGAGCCGAGAAGGGATTCCTGTCATCGGCCACGTGGGGTTGATACCACAGAAAGCGCGATGGACCGGTTTCCGAGCCGTGGGAAAAACGGCTGAGGAAGCCTTTGGTATCCTGCAGGACGTGAGACGCTATGAGGCAGCTGGGGCCTTTGCGATTGAGATGGAAGTTGTTCCAGACGCCATCGCCACAAGAATCAGCGCAGTGACCCCTTTAAGCGTAATT
>JBMTIF010000348.1:0-3405 GCA_049437045.1 Alphaproteobacteria bacterium
GATGGCTCACAATCTATTGCCACCCAAGCCAGCAAAACAGCGCCAGTCCCACCGACGTTAGTGTCATACCGTCCATTCGATCCATCACACCGCCGTGGCCAGGTAGCAGCTTCCCTGCGTCCTTTACACCAAAGCGTCGCTTGACCACGCTTTCCATCAGATCAGAAACCTGAGACAGCGCTGCGAGAAAGGGTGCGATCAGTGCAAAGGCCCACGGGGTGATCGGCGACCACGTGACCATGACCTGCGCCACCACGTAGCCAGCGGCCACACCCATGAGCAGACCAATCCACGTTTTTTTCGGGCTAATACGAGGCGCGAGTTTAGGACCGCCCAGATGCTTACCTGCAAAGTAGGCGGCAATATCGGCGTTAATCACCAGAGAAAGTCCGATGAACAGCACCCACGGGCCGATCCCACCAACAACGAACAGACCGACCAGCAGGGACCAGGGCACCGCGGCATAAATGATCCCCAGTGGCAGCCAAACGCGCTCAATCGGGTTATTCCACGAAGCGATGGCCGTCAGGGCGCAAAGGACAACAAGCCCGACCCCAGCGACCCAAAAAGCGCCGAAACCCGTAGCAAAGACCGCCAACCCAACACCAAACAGCATCAATGCCGTTGCAATCGTTGGTCGTGAATTGCCCCGAACAATGCCGCTCCACTCGTAGGCAATGACAAGAGCGATAAACATCCCGGCAAATTGAACCAGAGGCGTGCCGACGGCGAAAACGGTCAAACCGAAGGCGGTTGCGGCCAGTCCGGTTAGAACCCGCCGCCTCAAATTTCCGCTAGCTGCGGGCTGAGCGACTGACTGACTTTTGTGAGTCATTCTACGCCTTGTTGTTCTGTGCGCGTCAGAGCGCTGTCTGTGCCTTCAACCCGCCGAATCTACGCTCCCGATTGGCAAAGACGTTCAAAGCGGTCGCGAGGTGCTCGGCTGAATAATCAGGCCAGAGCGCTGGCTCGAAATATAGCTCCGCATAGGCTGCTTGCCACAGCAAAAAATTGGACAATCGCTGCTCACCAGAGGTGCGGATGATCAAATCTGGGTCAGGTAGGTCAGCGGTCTGCAAACCGGCGGATAGCATCTCAGTCGTGATGTCTTCCGGGGCCAGCGCCCCTGCCTGCACTTGCTTCGCCAGTTCCCGGGCCGAACTCAGAATTTCCTGACGCCCACCATAGGACAAGGCGATACACAAGTTCATGCCATCGTTTTCACGGGTGATGCTTTCTGCCTGGTTCAACAGCGCGGCAATATCTTTGGAAAAATCATCTTTGGTGCCGATGACCCGAATACGAATGTTCGCGCGATGAAGTTCTGAGATCTCAGCCTTGAAGTAGGACTTCAGCAAGCTCATCAATACGTCTACTTCGTCCTGCGGACGGGCCCAGTTTTCCGTTGAAAAGCCATAAATCGTCAGGTTCCGTATGCCGACTTCCCGCACAGACTTCACAAGCTGCTTGGTCGCCTCAACACCTTGCTTGTGACCGAAAGTGCGGGGCATACCGCGCAGCTTTGCCCAGCGACCATTGCCGTCCATTATGACCGCTAGGTGCTCCGGCAGTTTGGTCCGGTCAACAGATTCGAGTGACATCTTGGGAAACATCCCGATCGTGGTCCTTCCTCAATGCCCCTTTTGGTCGGGGGCTTGCAATCTAAGGGTTAGCGGATGCTGCGGCGTTATCAAGCCTATTAAACTTGCATAATTTCTGACTGTTTTTCAGACAGCATTGTGTCGATTGTACCGACATGGCGATCGGTTAATTTCTGCACTTCATCGTTAAGATCGTGCATTTCATCCTTGGAGATATCGCCGTCTTTTTCCATTTTCTTGGATTTATCCATGCCGTCCCGACGGACATTGCGCACCGCAACCCGCGCTGATTCAGCATAGTTGCCTGCGACCTTGGAAAGCTCCTTGCGGCGTTCTTCGTTCAGATCAGGGATCGGAACGCGGATCAGGGTGCCATCCGCCATCGGGTTCAAGCCCAATCCCGCGTCACGGATCGCGCGCTCCACAGCGCCGGCCATGCTCTTGTCCCATACGGAAACCGAAATCATACGCGGCTCGGGCACCGAAATCGCGCCGACCTGGTTGATCGGCACAGAACTGCCGTAGGCTTCAACCATGACAGGAGCCAGCAAGTCTACTGAGGCACGACCTGTTCGCAGCCCTTGCAATTCCGTTTTGAAGTTTTCGATTGCGCCAGACATGCGCTTGTCCAGATCTTTCAGCAGATCATCCGTCATGAAACCTTGCTCCCGATAGGCTTTGATCTTTGTTGGGTCATTGCGGCAGCAATGTGCCACCTATGACCATATTTCTCGTCGAGTGGCGCTTATTTACCAAGCATCGACTTGTTTGTCAGTCTGTTGTTGAGACTCGAGCCGATGCGAGGCCCACAGCGCTAGTCAGCGCGGTCGTTCACAATGGTAAACTTGCCCTGCTGCTGCACAACCGAAGCCATCGAGCCAATTTCGTTGAGCGAGAACACGAGGATCGGAATATGGTTCTCACGCGCCAGCGAAATCGCGGCGTGATCCATGACATTGAGATCTTCGGCCAGAACCTGATGAAACGATAGCCGGTCATAGCGCACTGCATTGGGATCTTTGGCTGGATCAGCATTGTAGACACCGTCCACCTTGGTGCCTTTGAGCAAGGCATCGCAGTTCATTTCTGAGGCTCGGAGCGCCGCTGCGGTATCGGTGGTGAAGAACGGGTTGCCTGTACCAGCAGCAAAAATCACGACGCGACCCTTTTCCAAATGGCGCAAAGCCTTCAGCCGGATAAAGGGTTCGCAGACGTTGTTCATGGGGATCGCAGACATAACCCGGCATTCGACGCCGGTGTCCTGCAGAGCGGAGCGCATAGCCAGTGCATTGATAACCGTCGCCAGCATACCCATCTGGTCGGCGGTCGCTCGTTCCATGCCCTCAGCCGCACCGGAAACGCCTCGGAAAATGTTGCCGCCGCCGACAACCAGGCACACTTGGGCGCCCAATTCCATGACGCTTTTTACCTCGTCCGCGACACGCGCCACGTAGTTCGGGTCCAGCCCGTAACTACGATCTCCCATCAAGGCCTCTCCTGAAATCTTCAACAACACGCGACGAAAGACTTGCGGAGTACCGTCTGGCATGGGCCTTACCTGTCCTAAAATTTGATCTCTGCTGTTTTAGCTGAGCCTTGGCCGAGATTAAAGCGAGTTTAATCCACGGTTTTTCAACACGGCCATTCACGCACAAAAAAGGGCCGCCCGAGCGACCCTTTTTTGGTATTCTTGATGGAAGGTCTGACTTAAGCGCCAGATACGGCCGCAGCAACTTCCGCTGCGAAGTCGCCTTCTTCCTTCTCGATGCCGTCACCCAGCTCGAAGCGGATGAAGCCCTTGAGC
>JBMTIF010000349.1:0-3384 GCA_049437045.1 Alphaproteobacteria bacterium
CCATAATTGGTGTAAATTAGAGATGCCCAGCTTCCCCAGAACCAGACTTCGCAGAAACCGCGCCTCATCTTTCGTGCGCGCGCTCGTCGCTGAAAATCGCGTGAGTGCTTCCGACCTCATTCTGCCGGTTTTTGTTACCGATGCAGATGCAAGTTCAGAAGTGGCGTCCATGCCGGGAACTTTCCGTAACACTCTCGCCGATGCAGCGCGGTTGGCTGAGCGCGCGCTGTCGCTCGGTGTTCCGGCGTTGGCGCTTTTTCCTGAGGTCGACCCAGCGCTGAAAACCCCGGATTGCTCCGAAAGCTGGCGTGAAGACAATCTGATTAACAGGGCAGTCCGGTTGCTGAAGACCGAGTTTCCGGAATTGGGCATCATCACAGATGTTGCCTTTGACCCCTACAACCCAAAGGGCCACGATGGTTATCTGGTCGATGGCGTGGTCGTAAACGATGAAACCGTTACCGCGCTGGTGAAGCAGGCGTTGTCTCTGGCTGAGGCGGGTGCCGATATCGTGGCGCCGTCTGACATGATGGATGGACGCGTTGGCGCGATCCGTGATGGATTGGATGCCGAGGGGTACACCAACGTTGGAATCATGTCTTACGCCGTTAAGTATGCGAGCGCCTACTACGGCCCATTTCGCGATGCCATTGGTAGTTCTGGCGCATTGAAAGGCGACAAGAAGACTTATCAGATGGACACTGCCAATGCCCTCGAAGGACTTCGGGAAGTTGAAATGGACATTGAAGAGGGCGCTGACACTGTGATGGTCAAGCCCGGTCTGCCGTATCTCGATATGGTGACTCGGGTGAAGGAAACCTTCGGCGTCCCTACATTCGCCTATCAGGTGAGTGGTGAGTACGCGCAAATCATGGCGGCATGTCAGAACGGCTGGCTCGATCATGACAAGGTATGGTTGGAGACTTTGCTGTCTTTCAAACGAGCCGGCGCGGACGGTGTCCTTACTTACGGCGCTTTGAAAGTGGCTGAATTGCTGCGTGAAGGTGCCTAACGTTACACGACCAAGAACCAGCCATGCGACCTTGCAGGACTGGTTTGTGGGATAAATGCTTGGCGTCTGTGCACTGGGTCGTTTATAGCCCCACTTCATGTTCTGGAGCGAACGCCGTTCGCGCCGCCTTTTGCTTTTTGATTTGGATGTTCGAAGATGGCTGTTCCAAAGTCCAAAGTGACCCGTTCCCGCCGCGGTATGCGCCGTTCTCACGACGCAATCTCCTTCGGCAACCACGCAGAGTGCTCGAACTGTGGTGAGCTGAAGCGCCCACACCACGTTTGCCTTTCCTGCGGTCACTACGATTCCAAGGAAGTTGTTGCTGTAGACGTCTAAGTCGCAACACCTGCTTGAGTGATTTAGGGTCGTGGATCACATCCACGGCCCTTTTTGCTGTCCACAAGTAAGAGCCTTATTGCTGCCAACAACGCTTGCACAAGACCGGACAAAAATGGTTATCTTTCCCGAACAGGGAATGAGGGCAACAACAAGCATGACTTTGACCTTGGCTGTCGATGCCATGGGCGGCGACGATGCGCCCGGCATCGTAATCAGCGGCCTGGCTATTGCGGCTGAAAAACACCCAAACCTGCACTTTTTGGTATTCGGTCGCGAGGATCTGCTCAATCCTCTGTTTGATCAACACCCGCTGCTGTCTGGACGATACACGCTCACGAACTGTGAAGTTGTCATTACCGGTGACGACAAGCCAGCTAATGCCTTACGTGGCGGGATGCGCGATAGTTCCATGCGCCGCGCTATCGAGGCGGTGAAGCAGGGTGAGGCGCAGGCAGTGATTTCTGCCGGAAACACAGGCGCGCTCATGGCGCTGGCCAAAGTACTGCTGCGCATGGTTCCCGGCGTGGATCGTCCCGCAATTGCTTCGCCATTGCCAACAGCCAAGGGGCAGTCTGTCGTTCTCGATCTGGGGGCCAACGTCCAATGTGATGAGCGCAATCTGCTTCAGTTCGGGATCATGGGGGCGCTGTATGCGCGCTTCCTGTTTGGTAAGGACCGACCGACCATCGGCTTACTGAACATTGGCTCCGAAGAGCAGAAGGGGCACGAAGTCCTGCAGGTCGCTGCTGACCTGATGCGTGACAGCAAGTCTTTACCCGGCGAGTTTCACGGATTTATCGAGGCTGACGATATTGCCGCGGGAACGACGGATGTCGTTGTAACCGACGGGTTCACCGGCAATGTGGCCTTGAAGACAACTGAGGGCGTCGGGCGTCTGATTTCCGGTATGGTGCGTGAAGCGTTCCAATCCGGCATTTTCAGCCGCATTGGTTACCTCTTTGCCATGCCTGCAATGGCGCGGTTGCGTCAGCGTCTGGACCCACGCACCTACAACGGTGGGATGTTTGTTGGCTTGGGCGGTATTTGTGTGAAGTCTCATGGTGGGACTGACGACATTGGCTTTGCCAACGCTGTCAGCGTGTCTGTCGAACTTATGGCTGGTGATTTCCAAACTAAAATTGCCCAGGCGATTGCTGAGGCTGGGGATTCGTTCGGTCTTGAGACTGATGCGGATTAACGGAAACCCCTCCGCTTGATCAACACCACCTCACTGGTTGCTTGCACGCTTACGGCCCTAATCCTGTTGGTGATCCCCGGTCCGACGATCCTGACAGTCGTCTCCTATGGTCTCCGTGTTGGGAAAAAAGCCGCTTGGGCCAGCACGGCGGGTGTTGCTCTGGGTGATTTGACAGCCGTTGTCGTTTGTCTAACCGGACTGGGCGCGATTCTGGCTGTCAGTCCTTCGCTCTATGACGCCATAAAGTGGGCCGGTGTTGCCTATCTCCTCTACATCGCTGTCCAAAGTTGGCGCGAAAGTAATGGCATAGGCCTTTCAACGGAGGTGCAAACTGCTGCGCCCAAGGTTTCTACGGAAGTCCCTTTGTACATGGTGTTTCGGCAGACCTTTATTGTCACTGCCTTAAACCCCAAAGGCATCGTGTTCTTTCTGGCTTTCATTCCGCAGTTTGTAGACAGATCCTTGGCCTATTGGCCGCAAGTCACGATCTATGGACTGGTGTTTGTTGTGCTCGGTGGTTTGAATGCGCTGGTCTACGCCTATTCCAGCGGTCGGCTGTCTTCATTCTTCACCCATCCGAGGGCGCTGAAATGGCTCAAGCGGGTCAGTGCCGGATTCTTGTGCAGTGCTGCACTCATAACGGCACTCCATCACGCGCCAAATCCTTGATCTAAGGCTTGTTTGAGCTGTTTTGCGGCTTTTTTGCTTTTGCAGGTCTGAGTCGCGTTGACCCCTTGAAGACCGTTCGTTATCAACCCTTTCGGAGTATATACGACAAAGGTATTAACCGGTGGATAAAACAATCACGCGCGCCGACCAGACCGAAGCTCTCTAC
>JBMTIF010000350.1:0-3377 GCA_049437045.1 Alphaproteobacteria bacterium
GCTGGGCTTGCGCATCAGCGGCGATGAGTTGGATGCGGGTGGACTGACGGCTGACGATTGTGTCGATGTCGCACAGACGCTGGCGCAGACCGGCATGGTCGATTTCTTCAACGTGCTGGCCGGCGCGCCCTATGACGACCTGGGGCTCGCCGGATGGGTTCCGCCGATGGGTCAACCTGCTGGCGCGCACCTGAGCGTGGCCGCGCGCATTCGGCAAAGCGTGACGGTGCCCATTCTTCATGCGGGCGGAATTGCTGACCTCGCCACAGCCAGAGAAGCTGTCAGAAACGGCTGGGTTGACCTGATCGGCATGACCCGCGCCCATCTGGCCGACCCTTATCTGGTGCGCAAGCTAGGCATGGGCGAAGAAGACCGTATCCGGCCCTGCGTTGGGATGGGGTACTGCGTGGACCGGGTCAATCAGGGCAAAGACGCCCTGTGCGGTCATAACGCGGCAACAGGACGCGAAGCCCGTTTTCCGCATCAGTTCAGCGCGGCCAAAGCCGTCCGAAAGGTTGTGATTATCGGCGGTGGACCAGGCGGTCTGGAAGCTGCGCGCATTTGCGCCACCCGGGGTCACGCCGTGACCCTGTTCGAAGCCACAGAGCATCTGGGCGGCCAAATCCGCTTGGCAGCTCAAGGCACCACCCGTCGCCAGATCCGCGGTGTTGCGGACTGGCTTATTGGCGAGGTCGAGCGTCTAGGGGTCGAGGTGCGCACAAACTGCTATGCCGAAGTCCAGACAGTGATCGCTGAGAACCCTGAATTGGTTATCGTTGCAACTGGCGGTTGGCCAGACATGATGGCCATTCCGGGCGGAGAGTTGGCGCTATCGGCGTGGGATGTACTGGGTGGCGAAGCACGGCCAACGGGCGACGTCCTGCTTTTTGACGAGGCGGGGGATCAGGCAGCCGGCGTCTGTGCGCAGGTGCTGACCCAAGCTGCCGCATCGGTCACGTTGATGACACCCGACCGCGCCATCGCCCACGATCTGGGACCAACCAACAGTGCGGTGGTGCTGCGGGATCTGGCTCGCGCCGGGGTCGTCTTTGAGTGCTTTCAGTCGCTTGCAGGCATCGAACAGCAGGGCAATCGCAAGCTTGTCCGGCTCCGACACGTGCTGACCGGGGAAATAACTGAAAAGACCGTTGACGCTGTGGTGGTCGAAGCGGGTTCTCGCCCTCTGGACATGCTCTTTCACGACTTAAAGGCTGGTTCCCTCAACTTGGGACAGCTTGACCACAGCGCCATGATCGAAGGCCGCTTACCCCTAAGGGTCGAGAATTCACAAGGAAGCTACATGCTGGCCCGGATCGGAGACGCCGTTGCAAGTCGCAACATCCACGCCGCCCTGTACGATGCGATCCGGGTCTGCAAGGATTTCTGACCGCTAACGCAATTGAAGGTGCCCACCTACCGTGACCCAATTTGACCGCCCAGAATTCGATGCCCGCCTCAACAAAACCCGCCATGCTATGGCAGAGCGTGACCTTGATGGCCTGATCGTCAGCGATCCCTCCAACATGGCGTGGCTGACAGGCTATGATGGCTGGTCCTTCTACGTGCATCAGGCTGTCGTGATTTCGGCAAACGGCGCTTTGCCCCTCTGGTGGGGCCGGGCCATGGATGCACAGGGTGCCCGGCGAACGGTTTACATGCCCGAAGCATGCATCCGGGGCTATGACGACACCTTCGTTCAGAACCCCGACAAACACCCCATGACTGATCTGGCCACCATCCTCGCCGATATGAGCCTGTCTGGGGCGCGGATCGGGGTCGAGTTGGACAACTATTACTACTCAGCCGCCGCTCACCGTGCGCTGGAACGCAGCTTGCCTGAGGCGGATTTCATCGATGCAACGGGTCTGGTGAATTGGCAACGCGCGGTGAAGTCACCTCGGGAAATCGAATACATGCGCCGGGCAGCGGGGATCGTTGAGGCCATGCACGCCCGCATCCTCGAAGTCGCCGAACCGGGCATGCGCAAGAATGATCTGGTTGCCGAGATTTATGCCACAGGCATAAAGGGCGCCAACGGGCATTGGGGCGACTATCCCGCCATTGTACCGATGGCCCCCTCCGGCATGGACGCGACAGCCCCTCACCTGACCTGGGATGACCGACCACTGGTGCGCGGCGAGGCAACCTTCTTTGAAATCGCCGGCGCACACCGGCGCTATCAGTGCCCGCAGTCCCGCACCCTGTTCCTCGGCCCCATCCCAGAAAAATACCAGCGCGCCGAAGCAGCCGTGCTGGAAGCGGTCGAAGCTGGTCTGGAACAGGCCAGACCCGGCAATCAGGCTCAAGACATCGCCAATGCTTTCAACGCCTCATTGAACAAGTCTGGATTTGATAAGGACAGCCGCTGTGGCTACGCGATTGGCATTAGCTATCCCCCCGACTGGGGCGAGCGCACCATTTCCTTCCGACGCGGCGACACCACGCTCTTGCAGCCAGGCATGACCTTTCACTTCATGCCTGCGCTCTGGCTTGATGACGGCGGCATAGAGATTACCGAACCGCTGCTGATAACCGAAACGGGATACGAGTGCCTGTGCACCACCCCGCGCACGCTGTTTTCCAAAGACTGAAGGACGCATCCTGCCATGACCAAAACCATCGAGTTCTTCTTCGATCTTTCTTCGCCCTGGACTGCTCTGGCCTTTCATCGCATCCAACCCATGCTCGCCCAGAGCGATGCGGCCTTGCGCTTGCGTCCCTTTCTGGTCGGCGGTGTTCATAATCAGGTCAACGCAAGCTTTGTCCAATCCCGCAGTGATGACATCACAGCACCAAAATGGCTCCACAGTGGTCGTGTTCTGATGGATTGGGCTGCTTTCTGTGGGGTTACGATGAACTTCCCCAGCAAGTATCACCCTTTGCGCTCAGTCCACGCCATGCGCGTGTGCTGTCAACTCGAACACGATCAGGCTGCACTGCACGCCTTTGCCAGCGCTTGCTTTGAGGCGTACTTCACCGACATGCGCAACCTCGACGATCCCGCCGTGCTGATGGATATCGCTGAAGAGTGCGGTCTGGATGGGGAAGCGCTGGCCGCAGGAACACAGCAGCAATCCTGCAAAGACCATCTGCGCGCAAATACGGATGAAGCCATCGCCCGCGGCGCCTTTGGCTCACCAACGATCTTTGTTCCAACGCCGCAGGGCGAAAAAATGTACTTTGGCAATGATCAGCTGCCCCTTGTCCAATGGGCAATAGCAACGCTCTAGGCCCGGAAAGATGCCTGTCTTCAATTAAAGCAGCGGTTCAGCTTGCCTGAACCGTTGCCACGTGGCGAACGTAGGGGTGGAGGGGGCAAGGCTGGCGCGCAGCGCCATCGTCGGAGACGACGCGAAGCGGCCTTGCGCCCGGGAGGG
>JBMTIF010000351.1:0-3375 GCA_049437045.1 Alphaproteobacteria bacterium
ACCACAGACATGTTCAGAACGTCGCGGTCGCCATCGCGCGCAACCAGTGTGAAATTGGGAATATTGACTCGCACGTGCCGCACAGTTTCCAGCCGGTCTTCCCAACGCAACCGTTCGAGGTTGGCGAGGATTACGCCCAGACTCTCGGTTGGTGAGGTGTTCATGCGCCGTTTGGTGTTGGAACCGATAATGCCATCAACGGACAACCCATTTCGAGCCTGATAGACCTTCACGGCTTCGAAGAGTGCATCGTCAAACAGGTTGGTATCTGCGACCGCTGCTGTTTGCACGTAGTCACCTGATGCCGTGAGATGCTGGCGCAGCTGACCCACGGTGGCGTGTACCACGCCGCGTTTTAGCAATGGACCATCGTCGATGCGGTTCGGTGCCCGGGCGGACAGGCGCCGGATGCGTGAGAGGTAGTCTTGCAGGCCAAGATATTCTTTGGTTTGCGGTGCCAGACTCTCAAGAAAGTCCGCCAGACTGTTGTCTTCCTCAAAGCTCAGAAGGATCTCCGAGGGCTGCTTTTTCAGGGCTTGCGGATAGCGGCCGTTGAAGATGTCGGAGGCATATCGAAGCGTTGCAGCCGTTAACACCAAATCGCGCCGGGCAATGTCTGTCTGGTCGAAGGACGGAGCCAGATTGTCCATGCCTATGGCCCAGTAATTGGCTGGTTTGAGGCCGTGATTGCCTGCCAACTGCATCACCTTCAGGGCCGCGATGGTGTCTTCGCGCCAGCCGAAATCGTTGTAGAAGAACGGCTGGTAGTCCCGCCGACCATAGAAATCGAGCAGGTCCGTGCGGCTGAGCCCGAAGGTGCGCAGGTCCGGGGGAATATCGGCTGTCAGCAAATCACGCATGAAGCCGCCGGTCGCAACCGTAGTTTTTTCGGCATCCTGGCTTGGGATCGCAGGCGTCTGGGTCGCGAAGAGGAAACCGCTCATCACCATAAGCGTGGCTGCAAGAATTCGAATGGAACGACGCATGAGGTTATCGACTACCGGGTGAAATGAGTGATATAAATCTCTAGTTTTTAACGGATTATCCGCCGTGATAAGTATGTATATCAAATTAGGGCAATACGTGGAAAGGGAGCGGCGCTGATGTGGCGGTATAAATCTATTCACAATTTGAAGACTTCGGTTTCGGTAGCCGGGTGTATGACCGTCCTTCTTGCCTTGGCAGCCTGTAACTCCGTCGAAGATGTGAATTCAGCGGTTATTGCCACGGCAAACTCTGGGTTGAGCACGCAGTTGCTGCAAAATAGCCTGTCGGTTGACGCGGGGACGGAGCAGTCGGCTTTGACCGCTGCGGTCAGCACTGCCGTTTGGACGCCAAGCGACAAGCTGAAGGCTGATGTTTCAGCCTACTTCGGGCAGTTGGGGCCAAAAGCATTTGCGATCACCCCGCCCACTGATACGGGTGCGCAGTCTTGGGGCAGTATTCATGGTGCGCGCTCGACTCAGGAAGCGCAGCGTGACGCCATCCAGATTTGCTCAAACGTGGCCAGTCAGCGTGGGATCAATCTTCCCTGTTCGATCCTGTTTATTGAGAACTCGCAGCAGCCGCTTGGCTGGTAGCGCATACTTTTAGGGCGCAAGCCAAGCCGCCCGGCGCTGCCCTACGAGGCCATAGTCGAACAGCAATCGCCGATGATTGCCTTTGAGAGACAAAACCTCCATCCGATCCGCCGTGAGATGAAGAACGCGGAAGTTCTTCCGGGCGCGGGTCAGGTCTTCGGCTGTCATGTCGTCCACGGCGATTGTCGTGTTTTCCGGTTCCAGCATAGCCGTCCCCGGCTCGACTGTATTCGCGTAGATCGTTTTGGTCGCCAAGGTCAGCTTGGACCAGGCCTGTTCGGTATATTCCTTGCGGGTATCGAGCATTTCTATCCGCCCCATGACCGTCACCTGCAACGACTTGCGTGGCTCAAAGAAAGATAGGCTTGCGTGCTTGGCTTTGGGAATGACCGCTGCCTTCCGCGACCGCGCATCGGTGTGAATTTCAAAACGCTTGGCCGAGCGGTCGAGGTCGCGCAAAACCACCGTTCTGGGTACAGGAGTAAATCCGTCGAGGTAACACAGCGTTGGCCAGTGAAAGGCGTGTCGCGGCTTTTGCAGTCCTTCACGCAGTTCGTTCCAGACCACGTCGTGACCCAGCTTCAAGTCGTCAAAAGGCGAAGGTTCGTTCACCATCATCCAGCCATCCGCGCAGCATGGGCCAAGTCGGACCAATTGTGTTTGGATGCGAGGTGGGCGTAGAGCGGTGCTAACCAGCCTTTTTCGCGCCAGGCCAGGAAAACGCCTTCGCTGACTTCAGCCAGCCGGTTCTCGTCTACAATCAGAAAACCGCCTAGTTTAAGCGACTGCGTTTCGCCTAATTCAATCTCGCGATCATCTTCCACGAGGATTCCAGCGTCCTGAAAAGCGCGAAGCATGGCGAGGCTGTCTTCCCATTGGCGATTGAAATCGGCGCAGAAGGTCAGCGCTTCATTGAGAAAAGGGGTTGGCTGGCGGTTCTCAAACAGCCGATCACCCCGATCTTTCGACAATCGACCACTCGATTCCTCAACGCCCAAAACCATGCGTTTGCTCTCCGGATCCGACATAAGCAGGAAGGGAAACCGACGGATATAGGCAGGGATGTAAGCCCCCGGCTGCCACTGTCCAGCCTGATCGATGAACAGATTTCCGCTGTCCTTGATGCCCACGATGCACACGGGTGAAAGTGGGGCTTGAGGCGTAAAAACGATGGGATAACAACGGCTTGCAGTCTGAAACTCGACACCGGTGAGGGGGAGCGAAGTAACCTCTCTGGCGTACCCAAAGCTGTAGGCAGGCAACAACCGCATGTCGTTGTGCCGACCAGCCGTCACAGGGGCTGGATTGGAGTACAGCGGGGGTTGGCGCTTGGCGCTCATAGAGGGGGTCTCGTGCGGTCCGTTTTGGGTCAAGACGTTTACCTGCGGTTCTGGCGCGGAACGGTCAAGCCCTTGCATTGTGGATCATGTGAGCAGGTTCAAAAAGCAATTGGATTCAGTTTTAGAAAACCGATGCCACCTTGGCCCTTGATTTGCACCTCTTCCTGTAACGCTCAGCACTCGCCGCATAACCCGGTACGTGCACAAAGGGTCGCAAAGGCTCAGGGCAAACAAAAAATAAAAACGATTTTAAAGAATTGAATTGAGGAACAGGCCATGGCTGAGAAGCCTAAGAGCCAGGACGAGCTGCGTCAGATACGCGAGCTTTTGTTCGGCGAAGAACAGCGCGACATTGATTCGCGCGTCGTCACTTTGGAAAAGGACGTGGTCGAAGTACGCGGCAGCCTTGCGGATGTCGATGCGACCTTAACCAAGAAAATCGATCAGGCGAGTTC
>JBMTIF010000352.1:0-3356 GCA_049437045.1 Alphaproteobacteria bacterium
GCGCCAGCGCCCGCACCGGCCCCTGTTGCCGCCCAGCCGGAAGCCATGGTTGATGCTCTGGCACCTGCGCCTGAATATGCTTCTGCGCCGCTGTCTGAGTCGGGTTTGACCAATCAGCTGACCTCGCTGATCGGCACCATCGACGTGCTGGACACCGAATTCGCCGCTGCTTCACATCGCAAGCGTGAACTCGACCGCCTGAGCAACCACTCAACGCTCGTGCAGAACATCATGCAGGAAATCCTGCGCTCCTCGCTGGTTGGTGACTCTCTGATCACCGAAGCCAACGAAGCGAAGAAGCGCGCGGCCCTCGAAGCGGAGATCGAAGACAAGATCCGCGCTGAACTGGCCAAGGAAGCCGAAGACGAAGCTGCCAAGGCAGCCGCCGCAAACGCGGCCATGAAGCCAGCAGGCGATAATTCAGACATCATCAAGCAACTGCTGCCAATTCTGTTGGCACAGGCGATGGGCAACTAAGTCTGGCGTAAGCCCTTTACGCACAGACTCCGCCCCTGGATGACGGATTTGAGAAGGCTCTGCACCCATTCGCGGTGCGGGGCCATTCTCTTTGCCTGCCACCCCCGTCTTGCTGTTCCGGTTCGGCTTTACCGCCGTAGCTGGCTGAAACAAACGCTCACCGATGGGCTGAACCGTCCCGTGTGACGGCACTGAACCCCTGCCCTGGCTGGCCACCAGCGACCCGACATCAGTCCCCAAAGCTCCATCTTGCGTGCGCCATGACGGGAACGCGAGCCTGATACATGGCAACGCCAACCCCAGAGCACGACTTTCGGCTTTACGAGCACCGCCGAGCGGAGTAATACCCCTTTCACCGCGAACACAGCGCGCCCGCGTTGCGTTACATAGGAGTGGGCGATTAGCTCAGTTGGTAGAGCATCTCGTTTACACCGAGAGGGTCGGCAGTTCGAGCCTGTCATCGCCCACCATTCCTTCCCCTTCCCCCGTATCCGAAACGACCCCTGATACCTGTGCGGGCGTGGTGCGTTTTCGCAGCCCTACCTTTTGCGCGTCTGCTGGGGTAAAGAGCCTGCATGGACTTTGACACCGCACCCACCGAACCGCTGGAAATGACGGCACCAGAAACAGCCGAGGCTGAACAGCCGCGCATGTCCCGTGACAGCACCAATTTCAAGCGCCTGCACCGCCGTCTGGCGCGGGAGATGGGCAAGGCGATTGCGGATTACTCGATGATTCAGGACGGCGACCGGATCATGGTGTGCCTGTCCGGGGGCAAGGATTCCTACACCCTGCTCACCCTGCTGACCGAGCTGCAGCGCCGCGCACCGGTGTCGTTCGAGATCATCGCCATGAACCTCGACCAAAAGCAGCCCGGCTTCCCCGAAGATGTTCTGCCCGGCTACCTCGACAGTCAGGGCGTGGAGTATCGGATTATCGAGGCGGACACCTATTCCATCGTAAAGGAAAAAGTTCCGGCGGACCGGGTTGCCTGCTCGCTGTGTTCCCGTCTGCGGCGGGGCGTGATCTACCGCACGGCCGAGGAACTGGGTGCGACCAAAATCGCGCTGGGGCACCACCGGGACGATATGGTCGAGACGCTGTTCCTCAACCTCTTCCATACCGCCAAGCTCAAGGGCATGCCGCCCAAGCTGCTCACCAACGACCGCCGGCACGTGGTGATTCGACCTTTGGCCCACTGTGCGGAAGCGGATATCGCCCGCTTTGCTCGCGCCATGGATTACCCGATCATCCCCTGCAACCTGTGTGGCACGCAGCCCCAGGCCCAGCGTGCGCAGATCAAGCAGATGCTGCAAGGGTGGGAACGGCTGAACCCGGGCCGTCTGGATGCAATTTTCCATGCCATGCAGGACATTCGACCCTCGCAACTGGGCGACACCAGCCTGTTTGACTTCGCTGGATTGGAAGCCCAGCGCGAAGAAGCGTCGGAGGAACGCGCCGAAGGCTCAACCTTCGAGCACTTCTCCTCGACCCGCGCGCTGTTTTCTTTCGATTGAAGCAGACCAGCAACCGTCCTGAGTAGGGCAAAGCCCGTATCGAAGGACAGGCGGCACGCCGCTACCCTCGCATCCCACAAAGATCGGATAAAAGCGCAAAGGCTCCGGCAACGGAGCCTTTTCCGTTTGGTCAAGCCCCCTGCCCAAGACGGGGACGACGCAGCAAACTCGGCGTACCGACCCCACTCTCCTCAATCCGCGCCACAGCCTCGGACAGCGGTTCGTGCACCACCTTCATGGCGTGCGCGGTAGCGTGAACCAGTGCGTCCGGGCCACTCACCAACCCAACATGCCCCGGCCAGAACAGCAGGTCGCACCGCTGCGCGGAGGCCCACGCCGCCCCCGGCATATCCTCAAGCCAGTCTGCCGGCTCGCTTTCCTGCAAATCACTGTCCCGCGGCAAGGTCCGCCCGCAAGCGGCAAAAGCCCGCTGTACCAGCGCCGAACAGTCCAGCCCCAATGACGAACGCCCACCCCACAGGTAAGGCGTCTCCATGAACGCCAATGCGACCGCCACGGGGTCAGCAGCGCTGGCGTCGATGGCGCTCAGGTGCGCCGAGAACACCCATTCGCCCTCGCCAATGCACGAAAAGCCATCGGGGTCGGTCGCCGACACTGTCACTTCCGCCCCCATGAACAGCGCCGCCGACACCCCTGACTTATAGTCCGGGTCCCCGTAGACAAAGGTCCGCAGCGCGCTAACCCGGTGGGTCGGCGCCGCAACCTCGGGCGTCAGTGCAGCGGTGGGAATATAGCCGACATAGCCGTCGGTCTGCAGCTGGCACCAGGAAAATCCATCCCGGTCTTCAAACACCATCACCTGTTCACCCAGCAGCGCTTCCGAGCACCGCTCAGCCGTTCCGCTCGGGTGGGCAAAGATCGGCACCACAGGCGCAATCACCTGCTCCAGCGCGCCATCGACCACCGCGTGGTCCTCGGGCAGCAAATCGGCAAGGCGGCTGTCGGCGAGATCAGGGCGCACAGCATGGCGGCGAGGGTCAAACATGGGCACAGGCTTCAACAGAAATGAAAGACGCGAGCAGCCTTAGCACCATACCTGCGCCGCGACACGCTTCATGTTCTGCCCGAGGATGAGGTCTGCCACCCGCTCACCATAGCGCGCATCCAGCAGACCGGGCAGAACGTGCCATTCTCGCGGCTCCATGTACCCCCCGCCCAGCGCCGCGCCACTGTGGTCATAGCCAAAGCGCTCCGGCCACCAGTAATGCGGGTCAAACGGCACCCCGGTCAGGGTCTCAGGGGGCGTTTCATCCACCCCGGCTTGGCCAAACCACATGTCCGAGCCAACCCCGACAGCCGCCTCTCCGACCACGTTGAGCGTATAGTCGATCAGCGCCATCA
>JBMTIF010000353.1:0-3306 GCA_049437045.1 Alphaproteobacteria bacterium
CCCAGTGCGCCCGATACTGCTTCCAGCAATTCTTCCATAGTTTAGAAACCTTCTAAGCCCCAAGCCGGGCGGTTGGCGTTCGCGCTAGCGGCGGATGATACCAGCCTGGCGCTTGATCTTCTTTTGCAGCTGCATGACACCGTAAATCAGCGCTTCAGCTGTTGGTGGGCAACCCGGAACATAGACGTCGACGGGAACGATACGGTCGCAGCCACGGACTACCGAGTAAGAATAGTGGTAGTAGCCGCCGCCGTTGGCGCATGAACCCATAGAGATCACCCAACGAGGCTCTGGCATCTGGTCGTAGACCTTACGGAGCGCCGGGGCCATCTTGTTGGTCAGCGTCCCGGCAACGATCATGACGTCAGACTGACGGGGCGATGGACGGAACAGCCAGCCAAATCGGTCCATGTCGTAGCGCGCGGTACCCGCATGGATCATTTCCACGCCACAGCACGCCAAGCCAAAAGTCATGGGCCAAAGCGAGCCTGAACGCGCCCAACCGGCGAGCTTTTCAAAGTTCGCAACAATAAAGCCGCGGTCTTGAATTTCCTGCGTGACCAGATCCAGCGCTTCGTTCTGTTCCGCGCCGGTGGTCAACGGCTTACCGTCTACTCCCATTCCAGGGCTCCTTTCTTCCACTCGTAGATAAATCCTACGGTCAGGATGGTCAGGAAGATCATCATGGACCAGAACCCGAACAGTCCGACATCACGCAGACTGACGGCCCAAGGGAACAGGAATGCGACTTCCAAATCGAAGATGATGAACAGGATCGCTACGAGGTAAAAGCGGACGTCAAATCGACCACGAGAGTCATCAAACGCCTCAAAACCACACTCGTAAGCCGACAGCTTTTCGCTGTCAGGACGCCGTGGTGCAACCAGCAGCGGAATTCCGGCCATCACAAGGGCCAAGACGGTAGCCAGACCCATGAAAATCAGGATCGGCAAATATGGTTCGGCGACTTCCATCGACCACACATCCTCGAGCTTGCTCTATATGCGCCGAGGTTTACACGCGCCCCTCGCGTTTGACCAGTGCCACAAGCGCGCATGAGACTTATGGCAGGGAAGCAAAAGCGTCTTAACCGTGCTCCTTAACGCTCGCTTGCAAGCTTCAGAGTAACAGCGGGTTTCTGCATCTTTATTAAAAACAGGTGCCGAAATTGTCTTTTACAATTCGAAACACAACTGGCCGAGACCGAAACGTAGGTCGGCGCTACATTGAACTCATCAAACAACGGCAAGCGCGGCGGGGTTCTCTCCTCCCTCCTCTCTCCTCCCCCAGCCCGCCGCGCTTCGCCACCCAACTCGCACAAGGCACCACGCTCACAAACTCTCACTCTCTTCTCTCCCGATCTTTCTCCTCCCTACTCCCAAAACGATTTCCTCCACGGCCTGATGTCCTCTCATCAGGCCGTTTTTTCTTTTTGCGCAGAGCACTGTGCAGTAAGAACCGGGTCTGATCATCAATGAGGAATAAGTCGTGCCTGCGTTTTTCACCGACTCTGTCGCCTATGGTTTCAGCCATCCATTGGCCGGTCTGGATCACCTGTTGGCTATGTTTGCCGTAGGTTTGCTGTCCGTACAGATCGGGCGTCTGGGGTGGGCTTATGTCCCGGCTGTTTTTGTTGTCTTTTTGATCTTGGGCGGTGTTCTGGGCATGCTGGGGCAAACAATTCCTCAGATGGAAGACGGTATTTTGCTCAGCGTGATTGCTTTGGGCGTGCTTATTGTTTTTCAGCTGCGCTTTATTCCCCTTCTGGCCCTGATTGTGGTTGCTGTCTTTGGCCTCATCCACGGCTATCCTCATGGTACGGAAATTCCGGCTGTGGCGAACGCCTTTCAGTATATCGTCGGCTTCTCTCTCGCTTCAGCAATGATGCACCTGATCGGCGTAGCCATCGGCACTATTTGCGACCTCTTCCCCAGCCCCCGGCACACTCGCGCTTTGCTGGGCAGCGCATTAGTCGGCGCTGGTTTGGTGCTTTTGGTCACCATCAAGGGCTTTTACTGATCCGATCCCTGCCCACGCTCTAAAGGCCTAGCCATAGCTGTTTTCGCACGATAAGAGATTATGCGAATTGCACAGGGTAAGGTGACAAATGTCCGGCACTGACGACAACGATCTGCTGAACAATGATGGCGGCGATATCCGCGACGTAAATTTTGGCGCGGCGCTGTCTGAGCGTTATCTTGCCTATGCCCTTTCCACGATCATGTCGCGCTCTTTGCCAGACGTTCGCGACGGGCTTAAGCCTGTACAGCGGCGCGTTCTGTACGCCATGCGGCAGCTCAAAGTGGACCCCAGTTCTTCGCCTCGGAAATGTGCGACCATCGTCGGCGAAGTTATCGGTAAATATCACCCCCACGGTGACACCGCCATTTATGACGCGCTGGTCCGTTTGGCGCAGGATTTCGTCCAGCGTTACCCGCTGATCGACGGTCAAGGCAACTTCGGCAACATCGATGGCGATAATGCCGCTGCCTACCGATATACCGAGGCTAGACTGACAGATATCGCCGCCATGCTGCTGCGGAACATCGATGAAGATTCAGTAGACTTCCGCGACACATATAATGGTGAAGAGAAAGAACCGGTTGTTCTGCCCGCTGCCTTTCCCAACTTGTTGGCCAATGGCACGCAAGGCATCGCCGTTGGGATGGCAACAGCCGTACCGCCCCACAATGCTGGCGAGTTGCTGAACGCACTGAGGCATCTGATCGATAAACCAAGCGCTAGCGTCGAAGACCTCCTCGCCTATGTCCCCGGTCCTGATTTCCCCACGGGGGGCATTCTGGTTGAGGATGCTGATACACTGCGGGAGGTCTATGAGACCGGTCGCGGCTCAATGCGGCTGCGCGCTCGTTGGGAAGTCGAGAAGCTCAAAGGCGGAACGTGGCAGATCGCAGTCACTGAAATCCCCTATCAGGTTGCTAAGGGACGTTTGTTGGAAAAGTCTGGCGAGCTGATTTCCAACAAGAAGCTGCATCTGTGTGGGGACATCCGCGATGAGTCGACCGAAGACGTCCGCATTGTCGTTGAGCCAAAGAGCCGGAATGTCGAACCCACGCATCTGATGGAAAGTCTGTTCCGTAATACAGACCTAGAGGTTCGGATCCCAATGAACCTGAACGTGTTGAACGCCGACACGGTCCCGGGTGTTCTGGACCTCAAGCAAGCGCTTTCAGCCTTTCTCCAGCACCGTCACGAAGTCCTAATCCGCCGGTCACGGCATCGGTTGGGTGAGATAGACTCGGCTTTGGAGCGCGTCGAAGGCCTGATGGTGGTCTTCCTCAACCT
>JBMTIF010000354.1:0-3303 GCA_049437045.1 Alphaproteobacteria bacterium
GTCCCCAAACCCGCAACGGGAAAAACGGCTTTTCTGACGGGCGCTGCCTCGCTCACGTTTTAGCTGCGAATTCTGTGTATCGGCACAACATCGCTGACTTGGCTGGCTGCGGCGGTTTTGGCCAACTCGGGGACCAACTGCAGCAGTGTGCCTTTAAGCGCACGGGTGTCGTAGCGCCGTACAGCCAGTTCCGCCTGTTTCAGGGCCGCGGCGAGCTCGTCCCAATTCGCCTGCCTCGGATGCGCGAGGAAAATCTTTTCATGCTGCGTTGTATCGTAGGGCTCAAGCTCGTGGAACAGTTCCTCGAACAACTTTTCGCCGGGCCGCAGGCCCGTGTAAATAATCTGAATATCACCGCCGGGTTCATGCCCGGCCAATCGGATCAGTTGCTCGGCCAGGTAGGTGATCTTGACGGGCTCACCCATATCAAGAACGTAAATCTCGCCACCGCTCCCGAGAACTGCCGCCTGCATGATCAGCTGCGACGCCTCGGATATGGTCATGAAATAACGCGCAATTTCGGGGTGAGTGACCGTCACCGGCCCGCCCTTCTCAATCTGCTCCTGGAACAAGGGCACTACGCTGCCATTCGAATTCAGGACATTACCAAAACGCACCGTGATGAACCGGGTGCTGGAGCGCGCGTTCATGTTTTGACAGTACATCTCCGCCACGCGCTTGGTTGCGCCCATGATGTTGGCGGGGTTCACCGCTTTGTCGGTCGAAATCAGTACAAAAGTGCCCACGTCATACCGTTCTGCAACCTCTGCAAGGCGCATGGTGCCCAGCACGTTGTTCCTGAAGGCTTCTCGAATCTGGGTCTGAAGTATGGGCAGGTGCTTGTAGGCTGCAGCGTGAAAAATCATGTCGGGCTGATATTCCCCCACTACTTTTTCCACGGTCGCCGGATCGCAAATATCTCCAAGAACAGAATAGAAGACCAGGTCCTGGAATTCGCTGCGCAATTCGTGGTCAATGCGATAAAGCGAATATTCGCTGTTGTCGATGACAATGAGCTCAATCGGGTTGAGTCGCGCAATCTGTCGACACAACTCGGAACCAATGGAACCCCCTCCGCCAGTGATCATGACGCGTTTACCCGCCAGACCCTCACGTATCGAGCTCCAGTTCAGTGACACCGGCTCACGTCCAAGCAAATCATCAATGGCAACGCGCTTCAGGACCCCAATGCGGGTTGCGTTATTTCCGAGGTCCTGCAGGGTCGGCAAGGTACGAAACTCAATTTCACTGTTCTCACAGATTTCGACAATGCGCTGCATTTGGTGATTGGTGGCCGAGGGTACGGCAATGATGACCAGGTCGACGCCGAGTTCCGGCCCGACGTGGGGCAAGCGATCGATAGTGTCGATAACGGGAATGCCATGCACCTGGGCACCACGCAAGCGCCTGTCGTCGTCAAGGTAGCCGATGACATCGAACCCACCCCGGCGGCGTAATTCGCGCTCCAAAAGCGCGCCCGATCGGCCCGCACCGAGAATGATCACCCTCTTCTGACCAGATTTGCTTTTGCTCTTGGGCCGGTGTGAGTCTTTCCAGAAGCGGTAGCACATCCGGGGCACGCCAAGCGAGACAAACAGCAGCACCGGGTAAACAAACAATGCGGGCACCCATTCCCTGATGACCGCGCCCCGCAATATAGCCAGGCTCGTGAACACGAGTGCGGCCCCGAAAATAGCGGACCGAGCGATATTCCACATATCCTGGAAACTGGCGAAGCGCCAAAGACCTTTGTAGAGGCCGGTACCCCAGAACACGACCCCTTGAAGCACCGCAACCAACAACACCTCGGTAAACAGGTTAGCTCCGTTAATAAGGGAAACACCCGCGATTCGCTCTACGAGCCAGCTAGAACCTACCCAGGCGATGGCGACGACAATCAAATCATGAACGATAACCGCCGCGCGGGGGTGTCGCAGCAGGTCAAGCAAATTTTTAATTTCGCGTACCCTCATTCAAGATCCCCAGTGGCACGTGCCGCAACGAACCATCCGCAAGCCATTATCGTTATCACACCCATCACAATGGCCCACGAGAAAATCGGAAATAATTTGGCCAACAGCAACGAAGGCAAGACCAAAAATATGTTGGCCAATTGGTAGACACACGCCACCTTGCCGTGTGTCCAACCGCTTCTGATCAGCTTCTGGTAAACGTGCTGGTTGTGCGGAGTATACCACCGCTCTCCGCGGATTACCCTTGCGCTTAGCGTTAAGCCGCTGTCGACCAAAAAAACACTGAAAACAAGAATCACCATTGGCAATGACAACGCAGACTGATCCATGGCCAGAACCAACAACCAAGCCAAAACAAGCCCCAGCGGCACGCTGCCCGCATCGCCCATGAACACCCTGGGCCTGGGAATATTCCAGGGCAGGAAACCAATACAACAGGCCGCAACCGCCAAAGCGACGTACGCCAGGGAAAACTGCTCCGCACTCAACGCAGCCATGGCAATCACGCCGGCGATGAAAACTCCCTCGAGGCCCGCCATACCATGACTTCCGTCCATAAAGTTGTACATGTTCATCACCCCCGTCAACGCCACAGCGCCCATGACGACCTGGGAAAAGCCGTGAATTCCATTCCAGTCCCTGAGCGAGCTTATCAGCACCAAGCTGACCAAAAGCTGAACGGTCAATCGCAACAGAACCGACAGGGGCCGACGATCGTCGAACCATCCCAGCAAAGAAAGCAGCATAAATAAAGGCAGAACGACAAAAACCCATCGGGCGCTTATTTCGCCAAGTGCAAACAGAGCCCACAAGATGACAGCAAGCGCGGACATCATGCCCAGTCCACCACCTGTGGGTGTGCTCTGAGCGTGACTCTGCCGAGGCCCCGGGTGCGCTTTAATGTTCAGCCGATGTGAAAACCAGGTGGCCCAGCCCACCAACAGGGCAGACAGGCACGCGCCGAGCAGGGTGATCATGATGCCCAACAGATTCACTGCCAGCCAATCCAATTATTCGCCGAGGACACCGCGAATCACACCCGTAACGCCCCATCGCTTACAACTGGGACATTGCCAATGATGCTGGTGACCACTAAACCCGCAATTCCGGCATCGATATTCGGATTGGCTCGAAGCCAGGCTGTGCGCAATGCGGCCGAGTATCTGCTCTGAGGTGTCCAGGGACTCGGTCTCGGTGCCCTCCATCTCCAGAAGATGGTGCAGACCTCGCACGGATGGGCGTTCTGTTAAGTGGGCTTTCAGGTATTCGATGGCCTCTTTTTGACCCCGCTCGTGCGCCATGATCTCCGTCCGCCTGATCACCAGGCTGA
>JBMTIF010000355.1:0-3288 GCA_049437045.1 Alphaproteobacteria bacterium
CGAGCGCGGTATGGTTTCGACCACTTTTGAGCCAAACACCTACCGAGCGACCAACATCGAGGATATTTCGTCATGGCCCTGATTGCCGACCGTCTGAGCCGCATCAAACCTTCCGCGACAATGGCGGTGACCCAGAAGGCGCAGGAAATGCGAGCAGCGGGCCACAACGTGATTGGGTTGGGCGCGGGCGAGCCGGACTTTGATACGCCAGAGAACATCAAGGATGCCGCCAAGGCGGCGCTGGATGCAGGTAAAACGAAGTACGCGCCCGTCGGTGGTCTGCCTGCGCTGCGTGAAGCCATCGCGCAAAAGTTCAAGCGCGAAAACGGACTGAACTACGATGCTGCAAACGTAACCATTGCCAACGGCGGCAAGCAGATCATTTTCGACGCCCTGCTGGCGACCTTGAACGAAGGCGATGAGGTGCTGATCCCGACGCCTTACTGGGTCTCTTACCCTGATATGACCCTGCTCGCTGGTGGTGAACCGCGGTTTGTGGAAGGCGGAGAGGAAACAGGCTTCAAAATTACCGCCGAAGCGCTGGATGCCGCGATTACACCGAAAACGAAGTGGCTGATCCTGAACTCACCGAACAATCCAACCGGGTCGGCCTACACGCGCGATGAACTTGCGGCTCTGGGTGCGGTGTTGGAGCGGCACCCGCATGTTTGGATCATGACCGATGATATGTACGAGCATCTGGTCTATGACGGTTTCGAATTCACTACCATCGCTCAGGTAACCCCATCGCTCTTCGATCGGACGCTGACCATGAACGGGGTGTCAAAGGCCTATGCCATGACCGGCTGGCGCGTGGGCTACGCTGCTGGTCCAGCAGAGCTCATCAAGGCGATGAACAAAGTCCGGTCACAGTCAACGTCGGGGGCGGGAACCATTTCGCAGGAAGCGTCGATTGAGGCGCTGAATGGCCCACAGGATTTCCTCGGCGAGCGTGCGGCGGTGTTCCGGCAGCGTCGTGATCTGGTGGTCGATCGTCTGAATATGTGCGCGGGTTTGACCTGTCGTCGTCCGGAGGGGGCGTTCTACGTGTTTGCATCGTGCGCAGGAACAATCGGGAAGAAAACGCCCGCTGGAGAGACCATCGAAACGGATCTCGATTTTGCAGCCTATTTGCTCGATGAAGCGCAGGTGGCGGTGGTTCCCGGAACGGCATTTGGCTTGGCTCCGTATTTCCGGGTGTCCTACGCGACTTCTACCGATGCGCTGGAAGAAGCCTGCGACCGGATTGAGGCGGCGTGCGCCAAGTTGGCCTAGCCTCTATCTGAGGCCGGATCGGACTTGAGGCCGGGATCAGAACCGAACAATGGAAAAAGCAAAAAGGCCGCGCTTGCGTGGCCTTTTTTCATTTTGGTCAGGCGCCCTCGCACCCGGGCTTTGCCTAAAGCGGGGATAGCTGGCAGCTGTGGGTTTGTTTTTTCTGTTCATTCTTTTACTGGCCGCTGTGAAAACTCAGAGCCTCAAGCTCGCTGTTAACCTCGATTCAGGCGGCGCGCTCTTTGGTCCAGTCCTTGATCGCTAGGTCAAATCGCTGCCGGTCTTCCTCTGTCATGATGGACAACATGACCTGTCTGAAGCCCTGTAGATTGTCCGTGTTGGCGTCCTTGAAGGCTTGAACCAGCAGCGCCCTTTGTGCGTCGATGAGTTCATCCAGCAGAGCCTGACCCTCAGGCGAGACCATCAGCAGGCGCTGGCGACGATCGCTCGAACCGACCTTTTGCTCCACCAGCCCCAGATCGATCAGACGACGGAGGACTCGGGACAGGCTTTGCTTGGTGATGTTCAAGATTTCAAGCAAATGCCCGACCGTGATGCCGCCATTTGTTCCGATGAAATACAGCGCCCGGTGGTGAGCGCGACCCAGGTCGTGTTCTTCCAGAATTCGATCAGCAACATCGGTGAAGTCCCGATAAGCAAAGAACATCAGTTCGATGGCTTCCAAGGCTGCCGCATCAAGCGAGGCTGAAGAGAGCGTGTTCGGGTTGGTTGGCAAATCGGACAAGGGGCCATCCATCGGGTCAGAGATTGCAGAAAATATGTCAGGACTGTTGACATAAATCCAGCCCCCCTATACCTGCCAAAGGGTGGAATTGTCCAAATATTGCGCGTTGTGGAGTCTTCGAGATGGCAACTGTTCCGTTTGATAAGCTGGGTGGAAAACTTTGGTACAACGGGGAACTGGTCGAGTGGGATGCGGGCCGCCTGCACATCCTGTCGCACGGTTTGCACTATGGTTCCTGTGTGTTCGAAGGGGAGCGTGCCTATGGCGGGCAAATCTTCAAGCATCAGGAGCACACTGATCGACTGTTCAAGTCGGCCGAAATTCTCGGCATGAAGATTCCCTACTCGAATCAGGAAATCTTCGACGCTGGCTATGACTCGCTGCGGGCACAAGGCTTTGAAGACGCCTATGTTCGCGCTGTAGCGTGGCGGGGATCGGAGATGATGGCAATTTCCGCTCAGCAGACGACCACGCATGTTGCCGTGGTGTGCTGGGACATGGGTTCCTACTTCGATCCTGCGGCCCGAATGGCAGGGATCAAGCTGCAATGGGCCAAGTACAAGCGTCCTTCGCCTGAGTGCGCCCCGGTTCACGCCAAAGCCGCGGGCCTCTACATGATCTGTACCGTTTCCAAACATGAGGCCGAGGCTGCGGGATACAATGATGCGCTCATGGTGGACTGGCGGGGCTATGTTGCCGAGTGCACAGGTGCCAACATCTTCTTTGTCAAAGACGGGGCTCTGCACACACCAACACCGGATTGCTTCCTTGATGGCATTACCAGACAAACCGTGATCGCTCTGGCCAAAGAGCGGGGGATCGAGGTGGTCGAACGCCATATCATGCCTGAAGAAGTGGCGGAAATGCAGGAAGTGTTCATTGTTGGAACAGCCGCAGAAGTCACGCCGATCAATCAGATCGGTGAGGTGCACTATCAGGTTGGTGAGGTCACGCGGGATCTGCTGACCGTCTACCACAACCACGTGCGCGGGCAGTAAAGCGCGCTTTGCGCTTTGCAATGAAGCTTGCGCGCCAGCGCGACTGACCAAAATGACGGAGCGCTGCGCGCTCCGGCTTCTTGCTGGCCTCGGTTGGCCAAGGCCAAACGCTCGGCCTTCGTTGCGCCTTTTGCGCGGGCTGTAAGACCGACATAATGGCCGCTCAAAACGCTGCGCTTTGAGCGGATTTTACGGCTTTCTGAGAAACACTCGGATGTAATCCAGACCGCTGAACCAGCTGGTTGCCGCAGCAAGCCACAGCGGTACAAT
>JBMTIF010000356.1:0-3282 GCA_049437045.1 Alphaproteobacteria bacterium
GGCGACGCTCTTTCATTGACGGGGTCATCTGCGCATTTTCCGTCGTGAATTCAGCCGTAGCTACGGCAAATTTTCGCACCTTCTCGATATTGGACAGGTCCTCATTCACGCGGCTGACAGCCGCTGACAGCGCCTTGTACAGATCCGGATCGTCTGCAAGATCAGCTAGACTGCCGCTCTTTCCGGTCTCTTTCTTGAATTCAATCAGCCACTCTGCATCGGGTACGATGAGCGCTGCGCAGTGCGGTTTCTTGTCGCCAATAACCATGGCCTGACCGATTTCTGCTTCGAGCGTCAGAAAGCCTTCGACCCGCGCAGGTGATACGTTATCACCGCCCGAAAGAACGATGATGTCCTTTTTTCTGTCCGTGATCTTGATGCGCCCGATGGCATCGAATTCACCGATATCGCCGGTATGCAGCCAACCATCAACAATGGTTTTTTCGGTTTCCTCAGGGTTGTTCCAGTAGCCGTTCATCAGCAACTCACCACGGACAATGATTTCTCCGTCGTTGGCGATTTGTACATCAACGCCGCGCATGGGCTTGCCCACCGCGTCCAGCTGTCGATCGGCACGGCGATTGACCGAAATGATCGGTGCAGCTTCGGTCTGACCATATCCTTGCAGCACGGTCACGCCCAAAGATTCAAAGAACAGCCCCACTTCTTCGTGCAGGGCAGCGCCACCACTGACAAACGCCTTCAAGCGCCCACCAAAGCGGTTACGAACCTGCTTGCGCACGGTTCTTTCCAGAAAGCCGTCCAGCATCTTGTCACCAAAAGTCAATGAAGCAGGGTCTTTCAGCCTGCGTCGGCCAATGTCCAACGTGCGATGGAACAGGCTTTGCCGCATGGCCGGTGCTGTGCGCAGTCCACGCAGAACCCGGGCGCGCAGAGCCTCCAACAGCCGCGGTACCGCCGTCATGATGGTTGGCCGCGCCTCGGCAAGGTTTTCCGCCAGCTTTTCTGCACTTTCAGCGAAGTAGATTTGCGCGCCCATGGCGATGGGACACCACAAACCGGCGGAGTGTTCGTAGGAGTGCGTCATGGGGAGGAAAGAGAGGAAGACTTCTTCACCGACTGACCAACCATCATTCAGAACGTCAAAAGCACCTGTGGAGTTGCACAGGATGGCACCATGCGACAGCTCAACGCCCTTTGGCGTTCCACCCGTGCCGGAGGTGTAAATGATGCAACTGGTTGCTTCACGCTCAATACCACGAGCAAACTCAACGATATCGTCCTTCATCTCTTTGCCATGCGCGATCAGGGCTTCGTAGGCATGGACTTCGAGAGGGAGCTTTTGTCGGATGAGCAGTGGCTCGATCGATGCCACGAACTGACAAACCCCGCTGTCAATGGCAGCCGGCATTAACCGCTTGGCCAGATCTCGGCTGGAAACAATAACGCCTTTGGCGCCAGAATTACTCAGAATATGGAGGTGATCGGTCGTCGTGTTCGTCGTGTAGGCTGGAACCGCGATCGCACCCAGAGACATGATCGCAATATCAGCAATCGCCCACTCGGGCCTGTTTTCCGAACAAATGACCACTCGGTCACCCTCGCCAATACCCAGATCTCGGAGCGCGCGGGCCAGATGAATGACCTCATCCATCGTCTGGCGGTAGGTTCGTGCCTTGTATTTGCCATCCACCTTTTGCCAAAGAAAAGGCCGTCGCTTGCGGGCTTCTGCTGTTTCGAAAAACAGAGTGGGCAGATTTGGCATGGCGTCGAGTGTATTAACGTCGCGCTGCATAAACTCTCCTCCCAAGGAGTTTTGAACCTATCTGGGACCACAGGTGTTGCCGAAGCCCCACCTGTTCTCCATGTTCTTTTTTACACCGTGATTAATTCATAACATAGGCCATATTTAGACAATGTCAACTTTTGCTTGCCCGCAGCCTACCTTTGCCGCGTCTTCCGCTTTGTCTCCTATTGAAGACGACGATCTCGGCACCCTGCCCCGGTGGAACCTTGCTGATCTCTATTCCGGGCCTTCAGATCCGCAGATCGATGCCGACCTCGATTGGGCGGCAGAGCAAGCCAAAGCAATGTCTGACACCGTTAAAGGCACAATGGCTGCGATGACGCCGGAAAAGCTGGCGGAAACCATTTCCTGGTACGAAACCATCTATGAGCGTCTGGGCAAACTTGGAACTTTTGCCTTTTTGAACGGCGCAACGCAGCGCACCGATGGCGAAGCCATGCAGTTTCAGGCCAAAATCAATGAGCGCTCCACGACCATCAGTGCCGACCTGGTTTTCTTTTCGTTGGAACTGAATGCCATTGATGACAAGGAGATGGCCAAGAAGCTAAGCAGCGCGGCCATGGCACCTTGGCAAAGCTTTGTCGAGCGGACCCGCCTGATGAAGCCACATCAACTGTCTGACGAACTTGAAACCTACACCCACGATTTTGCGATCGTTGGCGGCAGCGCGTGGGTCCAGTTATTCGATGAAACCATGGCCGCGCTGTCATTTGAAGTTGATGGCAAAGAGCTTTCCAATGCGGAGACCTTTAACCTGCTGGCTGATGCGGATCGGGAAACCCGCGCCAAAGCCGCCAAGGCGATCACCAAGACCCTTGGGGAACAACAACGTCTGATGACCCGGATTAACAATACGGTCATCAAGCAAAAGGAGCTGGACGACAAATGGCGCGGCTACGAGCGCCCCGTTTCGTCACGCAATGTTGCCAACGAGGTCGAGGATGAAGTCGTAAAGGCACTTGCCGATACGGTGACAGAGGCCTTCCCCCGCATTTCGCACCGGTATTACGCCATGAAGGCCAAATGGATGGGTTTGGAGAAACTCGAACCCTATGACCGAAATGCCCCTTTGCCAGAGGCCGATGAAGCCAAAATTCCGTGGAGCGAAGCCAAGGATCGCGTGCTGAATGCCTATGCTGGTTTCACCCCGTCAATGGCTGAAATTGCCGGGGACTTCTTCGACAAGGGCTGGATCGACAGCCCGGTCATTCCCGGCAAGGACGCAGGCGCCTTTGCGCATCCTTGCGTGCCTTCCGCACACCCCTACGTGCTCGTTAACTATCAGGGCAAAACAAGGGACGTGATGACCTTGGCCCACGAGCTGGGGCACGGTGTGCACCAAGTGCTGGCCGCTAAACAGGGCTATTTCAACGGTTCAACGCCCCTCACACTGGCTGAGACAGCCTCCGTTTTTGGTGAGATGCTGACGTTCCAAAGCCTGCTGGCAGATGCCAAGGACAAGCAGCAGCGCAAGGTGCTGCTCGCTGGCAAAGTCGAAGACATGCTCAACACCG
>JBMTIF010000357.1:0-3278 GCA_049437045.1 Alphaproteobacteria bacterium
GTCGACGATAGCACGCTTGAAGTTACTCTTTCGTCACCAGCCCCATACTTCGTGGCGCAACTTACACACAACACCGCCTACCCTGTGCCAAAACACGTGGTAGAAGCGCTCGGTGATGAGTGGTCTCGTCCTGAAAACATCGTTGTGAACGGTGCATTTAAAGTTTCTGATTGGACTATCGGTGAGAAGCTTACCCTGTCCAAGAACCCTGGCTTCTACGATGCTGACAGCGTTTCTCTGGACGAAGTAAACTTCTTCCCTATCGAAGAAGCGACTGCTGAACTGAACCTTTACCGTGAAGGCGCTCTGGACATCACCTCGACCATTCCACCGGGTGACATTCTTGGTGAGCTCAGCGATGAGTTCGGTGATGAGCTTTACGTGACCGCATACGGCGGCACCTACTACTACGCGTTCAACGCGACACAGGCTCCGATGGACGATCCTATGATCCGCTCCGCGCTGTCTATGTCCATTGACCGTGACTTCATTACGACGGCGGTAAGCCCAGGTAACGTCGCTGCTTACACCTTTGTTCCACCATCTCTGGGTGGCGGCTACACCGCACAGGCTGCTGACTGGGTTGACATGTCCTACGAAGATCGTGTTGCCAAGGCAAAGGGTGTTCTGGAAGCTGCTGGCTACTCCGCTGATAACCCACTGCCGGTTGTGATCAACTACAACACCTCCGAAGGCCACAAGGCGATTGCTATTGCGATTTCCGACATGTGGGCTGAGATCGGTGTGAGCGTTGAGCTGTTCAACCAGGACGTAGGCACGCACTACGATGGTCTGCAGGCACAGGACTTCCAGATTGGTCGTGCTGGCTGGATCTGGGACTACCCAGATGCAGAAAACCTGCTGGCTCTGATGGGTCCAAACAGCCCGTACAACTACGGTAAGTACAACAACGCTGAGTTCAACGCTCTGCTTGCTGCCTCTTACCAGCAGTCCGGTGACGAGCGTCTGGCAACCATGGAAGCGGCTGAAAAGATCGCCATGGAAGAAGCTGCTCTGGCTCCGATCTACTACTACAACTCCAAGCACCTCGTAGCGTCCTACGTTGATGGTTGGGTTGCGAACGGTGACGACCGTCACCCTTCCCGCTGGATCACCGTTTCAGAATAATCTGAACCTGTGAGTCATGTGCCGCCTCTTCCACGTCGGAGGGGCGGCACTTTCTTTTTCAATCTGCGCTCCTTATCGTTCTGGCTCGTGCCAGCGGCGCAGCGCTTGCTGTTGTAACTCTTAAGGCTTCGATCCATGGCCTATGCCCTCCAACGCTTTGGGCAAATGCTTGTTATCGTGATCATTGCCCTGCTGGCAGTGTTCTCGACACAGCGTCTTGCACCCGGTGGACCGTTTGACGGCGAACGCCCTCCACCGCCCAAAATCCTCGAAAACCTGCGCGCCTATTATGACATGGACCTGTCTATGCCTGCGCAGTTCTATACCTACCTGTTCGGCATGGCCGGGCGGGAAATCGAGGAAAATGGCAAAGCCGGCAAGGCGCACTGGTTCGTGGTTCCAGCCAACGCTGAAATCACCACTCTGGGCGGCACGACCGACCGCGCGACCGATCAAGGTGTCTTTGTTCGACAGTTTTGTCCGTGGGACAAATGGTTGGGGCAGATCGTACCGGGCACGGCAGAGCGCCTGCGCGAGGAAGGCACGGTTTTCCGCAAGTGTGGCGTCGTCCGTGGGGACTTTGGCCTATCCATGGCTCGACGGTCAATCTACGTGAATGATTATGTCCGCGACGGACTTCCGGCGACACTCAAGTATGCAATTCCTTCGTTGCTGTTTGCGCTGCTCCTCGGCGTGCCGATGGGGTTCTATGCAGCCTATCGCCAAAACAAGCCTGCTGATTTCTTCATGATTACCATCGGCATGTTCGGGACCGTGGTCCCCAACCTCGTGATGGCCCCTTTGCTGATCTTCCTGTTTGCTGTCCAGCTCGATGCCCTGTTCCATTGGTTATTTGTTGAAACGCTGGAATGGATTGAACTGGGTCGCCGACAACGCTCACTGAACTGGATCCCCAGCGGAAAAACGGGCGGGATCATGCATTATGTCTTGCCGACACTGGTTCTGGGAACAGGCCTTCTGGGACGGATTGTGCGCCTTTCGCGCGCCGGGGCGCTGGAGGCTTTGCGATCGAATTATGTCCGCACTGCCAGGGCCAAAGGCCTCCCCGCACATGTCATCCTGCTGCGCCACGTGTTCAAGCCCGCCATCCTGCCGGTACTGACCTACATGGGACCAGTTACGGCGTTTATTCTCACCGGCTCGCTGGTGATCGAACGCGCCTTCTCCCTGCCCGGTCTCGGCCGACAGTTCGTCGCAGCGGCAACGGATCGAGACTACACCTTGCTGATGGGTACAACCGTGATCCTGCTGCTTGCGATTATCCTTCTGAACTTCATCGTGGATCTGCTCTACACATGGCTTGATCCACGCATTCGACGTGGCGGAGGGCGAAGCTGATGACCTTGTTGAACCGTGAACGGAACGAACAGGCTCTCGCCGCTGCGGGTGAGGTCCTGCGCAGCCGCTCGCTGACCCAGCTTGCCATCGCCCGGTTCTTGCGCAACCGCGTGGCTGTCGCGGCGACGCTGATCGTGATCGTTCTGGTCCTGATGGCGACTTTTGCACCTATATTCGAGCTGCTGACTGGCTACGAGATGGAGTATCAGGACCGTGATTTCTATTCTGGCAAAGCCCCGGATTGGAGCGTGAAGCACTTCTTTGGCACTGACCAGAATGGCCGGGACATCTTTGTTCGAACCATGTTCGGCATGCGGATATCCATGCTGGTTGCACTGGTTGCGGCCAGTGTCGCGCTGGTGATCGGGGTGAGCTATGGGGCAATCAGTGGCCTCGCCGGTGGCCTTACCGACACCATCATGATGCGTATCCTCGACCTGCTGATTTCCTACCCACTGACACTGATCGCCGTAATTGCACTGGCTTACTTTGGCCGGAATATCTTCATCGTCTTTGTCATCATTGGTCTTGTTGAGTGGCAAATCATGGCCCGCGTGATCCGTGGGCAAGTCATCAGCCTACGCAACTCGGATTTCATCGAAGCCGCGCGCGCTGCCGGTGTGCGGCCCATTGGCATTCTGGTCCGCCATATCGTGCCGAACGTGACTGGCGTGGCGATTGTCTACATGACGCTTATCATCCCCGAAGTGATTCTCGTGGAAAGCTTCCTGGGCTATCTGGGTCTGGGTGTGCAGGAGCCGAATACCTCGCTGGGCGTTCTGATTTCCGAG
>JBMTIF010000358.1:0-3276 GCA_049437045.1 Alphaproteobacteria bacterium
CCGCTCGTTGTAACCATCTGCACGGTCGCCATTTCTCTGACTTTTGGGACATTGGGCGGCTACGCACTGGCACGGTCGACCTACCACTATGCCTTTTGGATCCTGATGATCGCGCTGGTGTTCCGGGCCATGCCACACGTGACGCTGGTCGCTGGCTACAAAGCCCCTTTGTTCGAATACGGGCTGTGGGGCTATACGTGGGTGAGCATCGTGGTGCTGGTGGCGATCAACCAACCCTTTACCATCTGGATGATGCGCTCCTTCTTCATGAATATTCCAAACGAGTTGGATGAATCCGCGCTGATTGATGGCTGCAATCGGTTGCAGGGGTTCTGGTACGTCATCATGCCGGTGATGTGGCCCGGCGTCATCACGACGGGACTGTTCAGCTTCCTGCTTGCCTACAACGACTTTACTGTGACCTCCGCTCTGCTCAGCGAGCAAAGCGCCACGATGGTTCCGACCATCAACAGCTATCTGGGTACTGCTCAACAGGACGGCATTCAGATGGCTGCGGTTGCAGCCGTCGTTTCGGCTACTGCGCCTCTGTTCGTGCTGATCATGGTGTTCCAACGCCAGTTGGTCAGCGGTCTCACAGCTGGCGCGGTGAAGGGGTAAGTCATGAAAGGATCACGCCCCGAGCAGGCTTATCTGACCAAGGACACCGACCTGTCGAAGACCGATGAAACCCGCGCGGTGATCGAAGGCATGGTTGACGGCCTGAACGACCATCGCATCGACGACATTGGCGAATTCTTTTCACAAGGTTTCCGCTGGATGGGCAATCAGGGCTGCGGCACGAAAGTCGGGCTCAAGGAGTTTCAGGACAATTGGCAGCGTCCGTTTCAGGCTGCGTTCAGTGACAAGGTCTGCATCGACGAAGCCCGTCTGTTCATGGGTGAGTGGGCTGCGGCTTTTGGCCGACAGGAAGCGACCCACAGCGGCGAATTTCTGGGCATCGCACCAACCGGTAAACGCATTGAAATCCGATACATGGATTTCTGGAAAGTCCAGAACGGCAAAATTGTCGACAACTGGGTCAACGTCGATTTTGCGCACGTCGCTGCACAACTCGGTGTCGACCTGTTCAATGGCGAAGGCTGGGAAGCCTTTGATCGAGGAGAGCGCGAAGCCCCTCGCCCACAAACAAACGAAGACGCATCATGACAGTGAAATACCTCAAACACGGAAAGCCAGACACCGAACGCGCCGAAGACGACGCCAAAACCCGCCAGATTGTTGAAGCCACATTGGCCGATATCGAAGCGCGCGGTGACGTTGCCGTCCGTGAGCTTTCGGCTAAGTTTGATGGCTACACCCCAGAGGCGTTCCGGCTGACACAGGCGCAGATTGACGACCTGATTGCTCAGCTGACCCCGCAGGAATTGCACGATATCAAGTTCGCGCAGGAGCAGGTTCGGGTCTTCGCTCAAGCCCAGCGCGACAGCATGACCGACATCGAAGTTGAAACCATGCCCGGCGTCATTCTGGGCCACAAGAACATCCCCGTTCAATCCGTTGGTTGCTATGTACCGGGGGGTAAGTTTCCGATGGTGGCTTCTGCGCACATGTCGGTCGCAACCGCCAGCGTTGCTGGCGTCCCAAGGATCATCGCCTGCACCCCGCCGTTTAACGGCAAGCCCAATCCCGGTGTCATCGCGGCAATGCACTTGGGCGGTGCGCATGAGATTTACGTTTTGGGCGGAATCCAAGCCGTGGGAGCTATGGCGCTGGGTACCGAAACCATTGAACCCGTACATATGCTTGTCGGCCCCGGAAACGCCTTTGTCGCCGAAGCCAAGCGGCAACTGTTTGGCCGCGTCGGGATCGACCTGTTTGCCGGTCCGACGGAAACCATGGTGATTGCTGATGAAACCGTCGATGCGGAAATCTGTGCAACCGACCTGCTGGGGCAAGCAGAGCATGGGTACAATTCCCCAGCGGTTCTGCTGACCAACTCGGAAAAGCTGGCACGCGAGACAATGGCGGAGATCGACCGTCTGCTGGAAATCCTGCCTACGCGTGATACCGCGTCAGTCAGTTGGGCTGACTATGGCGAAGTGATCGTCTGCGACACCTACGAAGAGATGCTCGACGTTGCCAATGACATTGCCTCCGAGCACGTGCAGGTGATGACTGACCGGGACGACTGGTTCCTTGAACACATGACCTGCTACGGAGCCCTGTTCCTTGGCGCACGAACCAACGTTTCCAACGGTGACAAGGTCATCGGCACCAACCATACCCTGCCGACCAAGAAAGCCGGGCGCTACACCGGTGGTCTGTGGGTCGGCAAGTTCCTCAAAACCCACAGCTACCAGAAAATCCTCACAGACGAGGCTGCGACCATGATCGGTGAATATGGTTCACGTCTGTGTATCCTCGAAGGCTTCGTTGGCCATGCAGAGCAGTGCAACGTCCGCGTTCGGCGCTATGGCGGCGTGAATGTGCCTTACGGCGAAGCCGCTCCTTACCGCAACCGGCAGGAGTAGGACGGAAAGCACGCAGCGATATGGATCGGCATACTCACCATAAGGCCCTCTTGGCTCCCTTGCGTGCAGCCCAGTACAACTTTTCTGAAAGTGAGTACCGAGCCGCGCTGGAAGCTGTGTGTGCGCCGGATGCCGTATTCCGAATGGCTCACCCACTGGGTGAAATCCATGGGACCGACGCCTTTTTCAAGCAGGCAATCGCGCCACTGGTGCAGGCTTGGCCGGATGTCGAACGTCGCGATTATATCGTAATGGCGGGAACAGACAGCGAGGGCGATGACTGGGTCGGCTGCGGTGGGATGTTCATGGGTGTGTCGCTGGAGCGGTGGCTCAATATCCCCCCAACAGGCCACATCACGCACATGAGGTTTCATGAGTTCTTCCGCTTTGTCGATGGCAAGGTCGTGGAGATGCAGTCGCTCTGGGATATTCCGGAAGTAATGATGCAGGCCTGTGCCTGGCCCATGCCCCCCTCTTTGGGACGCGAGCTAACCATTCCGGCTCCGGCAAGCCAGGATGGTTTGATCCCCGGCCCCTACGACGAAGCGGCGAGCGAGCAATCCAAACGCATTGTGTTGGATATGATCGAAAAAATGATCCTCCACCCCAGTCAGGGCGGCCCCGAGATCATGGAGCTGGAGCGATTCTGGCATCCGAAATTCAGCTGGTACGGCCCAAGTGGTATTGGCTCAAGCCGAGGTATCGCCGGTTTCCGCAACTGGCATCAGATCCCGTTTCTGAAAGCCATGCCTGACAGGGGGCAATATCCTGAACAGACATCACC
>JBMTIF010000359.1:0-3249 GCA_049437045.1 Alphaproteobacteria bacterium
AAATTCCCGGACCCATATAGATGTTATCGAACCGGCAGTAATAGTCATACGCGGCCCGGTTCTTCCGTGTCCGTTCCGCCTGTGAACCAGCAACGTGTGCAACCCGCGACAGCGACAGGGTCAGATGGTCGCCTGCGCCGTCCATATCCGCCTTCCCGCGGTTAAAGGCTTCGACCTGATCCACGAGCATCTGGTGATTCCCGGACAGCGGCGTGGTCTGGATGTGAAAACCTCGTTTGGTGCAGTGATAGATGCCTTCAGGGTTCATCACGGCCATCATCATCGGCGGCCCGCCGGGGCGGACGGGGCGGGGCATGATGGTCATGGGTTCGAACTGGTAGTATTTGCCGTTCCAGCTGACTTCTTCTTCGTTCAGCAGCGCCTGCAGAACATCCAGGCTTTCATCAAACCGCTCTCGGGTTTCGTCCATCGGTACGCCCAGGCGCTCCATCTCGAACTTGAAAGCCCCACGCCCAACACCGAGGTAGAGCCGACCCTCACAGAAGATATCGGCAACAACAACTTCACCCGCATAGGTCCGCATATCGTGCAGGGGCAGAACCACGACACAGGTCAGAATTTTCACCTGTTGTGTGTGCGCAGCCAGCTTTACGGCAAAAGTCAGCGGAGCCGGCATCATCAGGCAGTTCACCAAATGATGTTCCGTGATGGAAACGGCGTCAAAGCCCAGACGATCCGCAAGCACGGCTTGCTCGATCATGTCCTGATAGACGCGCTCGCCGCCATAGCTTTTGTCCGGATAGTCCGAAGAAAGCTGAACGCTAAACTCCATAAGCCTGTTTTCCTCCACCCAATCTGGCGAAGAGCTTGCGTTAATTTTGGGACGGGAGAAAGCCTCTCAGCGTCAGTTTCTTGCGGCGCAGCGAGGCAAATTGTCTCGGTGCAGGGAAGGCTATAGTCTCTGCCATCGAGTTGCACAGGAATTCACGACCTTGAAGATCAAATCCATTCGCGTTTTTCAGCATGATCTGCCGATTGTTGACGGTCCCTACATCATGTCCAGCGGCCCCATCCATGCGCTCGATACAACATTGGTCCAGATCGAGGCCGACAACGGCATTGTCGGGTGGGGAGAAACCTGTCCGCTCGGAACGACCTACGCGCCCTCTCACGCCAAAGGCGCACGGGCCGCGCTGGAAGTGCTGGCCCCGGAGATGCTTGGGGCTGACTTAACCCGTCCGCGCGCTTTGCATCACCGCATGGATTCCCTGCTCGAAGGGCACGCTTACGCCAAAGCTGCGCTTGATATTGCTCTGTTTGACGCTCTTGGAAAATTTTTTGACCGGCCAGTTGGTGATTTATTGGGCGGGAAGTTGGTATCTGAGGTACCGTCTTACTATGCGTTGAATGTGGGTCCGGCGGACGAGGTTTCACGTCTTGCAAAGGACCGTGTGACAGCGGGTTTTCGTCGCCTCCAGCTGAAGGTCGGCGGGCGGGATGTTCGCGAAGACATCGAGGTAGCAAAGGCCGTTTATGCTGAGGTGGACAGCGCAGTGCAAATCGTCCTCGACGCCAACCGCAGCCTGAGCCGGGAGCAGGCCATTTTTCTCTCACACGGCTTGCGTGATTTGCCAGTGGTAATTGAACAGCCCTGTGCGACGACTGCTGAGTGCATCCAAATCCGTCCAGCATTAAACCATCCGATCTACATTGACGAAACAGCGGACAATCTTGCAGGCATCATTAATTTGGTCGGAAATGGTCTCGTTGATGGCTTCGGACTAAAGGTCACTCGGCTGGGTGGGCTGCAGCCTATGATGGCAGTTCGGGACGTATGTGAAGCCGCTAATCTTCCTCATACATGCGATGATTTCTGGGGTGGAAATATCATCACGGCAGCCTGTATTCAGCTTGCAGCCACCGTGCATCCAAAGCGGCTCGCCGGCGTCTGGAGTGCGCAATCCTACATCGACCATCACTACGACCCCCAGCACGGACCACGCGTGGAAAATGGGGTGTTTCCGGTTTCCGAGCGCCCGGGTTTGGGGCTGACCATTGACCCAGCTCAATTCGGCACGCCCATCCTCGAGGTTTTCTAAGCCTGTTGATTTTACGGCAACAGGGCGTCGCTTATTGAGCACTAGACCCGTCCACGATCCAAACATTAGCCTCTCTCTCAGAACGTTCCACCAGCGTTCCGAACCACTCACCACGGTTCAACAATGAGACAAAAAAGAGGAACCCAGGACGATGAAAAAGCTCCTGATTGCTGCCGGTGCCCTGATGGGGCTGGTGAGCACTAATGCTGCCTTAGCCGATGAAGACACAATCAAAGTCGGCGTACTCCACTCTCTTTCCGGCACCATGGCGATTTCTGAAACGACGTTGAAGGACACGGTCCTGATGATGATCGAAGAGCAGAACAAGGCCGGTGGTTTGCTGGGTAAGAAGCTCGAAGCCGTTGTCGTTGACCCAGCTTCTGACTGGCCACTTTTCGCGGAAAAAGCGCGCGAGCTGATTGAGATTGAAGGCGTCGATGTGATGTTCGGATGCTGGACGTCCGTATCGCGGAAATCGGTCTTGCCTGTGATCGAAGAGCTGGCCTCTGTACCACTGTTCTACCCAGTGCAGTACGAAGGCGAGGAGTCTTCCAAGTATGTATTCTACACCGGCGCTGCTCCGAACCAGCAGGCGATCCCAGCGGTTGATTACTACCTCGAAGAACTGGGTGTTGAGTCCTTTGCCCTGCTGGGAACCGATTACGTCTACCCACGCACGACCAACACCATTCTTGAGCAGTACCTGCTCGATGCTGGCATCGCTGCGGAAGACATTTTCGTGAACTACACGCCTTTTGGCCACTCTGACTGGCAGACCATCGTGTCCAAGGTGAAGGATCTGTCCGCTTCCGGTAAGAAAGTCGGTGTGATCTCCACCATTAACGGCGATGCGAACGTACCATTCTACAAGGAACTGGCAAACCAAGGCATCTCGGCTGAAGACATCCCGGTTGTTGCGTTCTCCGTCGGTGAAGAAGAGCTTTCCGGCCTCGACACGGGTCCACTCGTAGGTCACCTCGCAGCTTGGAACTACTTCCAGTCCGCAGAAGCAGACGTCAACGATGAATTCGTTGAGACGTGGAAGAGCTTCATTGGCGATGAAGACCGCGTTACGAACGATCCTATGGAAGCAACCTACATCGGCTTCAAGCTGTGGGCGCAGGCGGTTGAGGCTGCTGGCTCTGAAACCTACGCCGACTGGCGTCCAGAGATTTACGGCATGTCCGTG
>JBMTIF010000360.1:0-3242 GCA_049437045.1 Alphaproteobacteria bacterium
CCCAACATCGATGCCGCCTTGGTTGTTCACGAAGTAGTCTACTGCGAACTGGAAGTTCTGCAGACCCTTCTGACCCGTCGACGCAAACGCACCGGACAGTGGGTCAATCCAAGCAATCTTTACAGTGGTCTCAGCGCTAGCAGCACCGGACACAGCAAACACGGCAGCGGCTGCTGCCATCAAAATCTTTTTCATGAATTCCTCCCAGAATTTCTTTTTTTGAATATCCGGCACTCCTCAATGCCGAAACTTCGGGAGGAAAACTAACATGTGTTGTGACCTTGTGAAGTCAGTTTTGCATCACAGGCATAAGAGCATGGGTTTTTGGTCAGTCATTTTAACAGAAAGGGTCAGTGTTACGGCCCCTGAGCCAGGGAATCCCTAGACTCCGCGACGAATCCAGAAATTATCCGAACCGTCAGATGTTTTTGCTTCGATGGTTTTGTCGTACCGGATTGCCAGTTGGTGGCATCCGTTTAGGGCACTAAGACTGTTAAAGCAGATCGCCTGTTGATCGATATAGTACAGCCCGGTCTCGCCACCGAATTCGGCAACCCCAACGCTTAAACGCCCATTCACAACGCGCGCACCACGCGGAATACAGCGGGCGAGGGGGCCGGGGATGGCGGTGGGGCAGACAGGAAGGGCTTCGTTTGCCCGCTCGCCAGCGTTGAGCGCCACTGTCCCGTAATGGATGCCACGCTTGTCCGTGATGTCGAAAAGCGGGTTTGCGGCTGCAAGATCAACCAGCTGCGTATCCTGTAGAATGCGAGCACCTTCGTAGAAGTCTTTGGGCGTGTTGTCTCGGAAGCCGATCACAGGCGTCGATGCGCCACAGGCGCTCAGCGCTGTTATCATCAGTCCACTGAATACCCATTTCGATAGGCCTGAAAGTGGCGCCGTTCCAATATCCCACGCAAACTTCATCAATACGTCTCATAATATAAGCAAATTGAATATTATGGCACTCACGCAGCCAATTGCGTGCCACTTCTGCGACTTATCGACCCAAGGAGACAAAAATTCGCGAAATCGGGTCTTAGAGACCGTTTGGATCGCCTTTTTCCGACAGGAGCGTTTCAATCCGACCGATGTCCGGTGGGTTGTTGACCTCCCAGAACGGATAGCCTCGACCTTCGACCGGAACAGCTTGAATTGGTCGGTCATTCTCCAGAAAGCGCAGCTGTTCGAGGCCTTCAGCCAACTCAATAGGGCCAACAGGCAGGCTTGGGTATTCCAGCAGCGCTGCAGGACGAAAGGCATAGAGGCCTACGTGATGCCAAACATCCATGACCTCAGTCTGCCCGTTGAAGGGCAGAACTTCCTTGGAGAAATACAAAGCCTTACCTGATTGGCTGAGGACAGCTGTGGTCCCGCCAACCATGCCGCGCGCGCGATCTGATCGAAACAGCGCGAGGGTCTCAGCGGTGCAGCGCACTACGGGTGTCGCGACTTGCACTGTGGGATCTTCGAAGGCGTTAATGATGTCTTCAACGATCCAATGTGGAGTCAGTGGCGCATCGCCCTGCAGGTTGATGACCACGTCCGCGCTTTCGCCGCGGCTTACCAGAAGATCGTAGGCTTCCGCTACGCGCTCTGAACCATTACGGCAGTCAGCAGAGGTCATGATCGCTTCGACGCCTTCGCGATTGGCGGCGGCGGCGATCAGCTCATCATCGGTCGCAACATACACCGCAGCGGCCCCACGGACACACTTCGCCGCTTTCGCCGTGTAGGCGACAACCGGAATCCCCGCGAGCGGAGCCAGCATCTTTCCCGGAAACCGGGTTGCGCCCATTCGGGCAGGTACGATGATGATGGCTTTTACCATTGGTTCAGATCGATTCTCTGGGCTGGACGCGCCCGGCTTATCGCATCAAGCGCAAGCAGGTCTTCGAGCAGGGGCTTGAGGTGGGTCAGGGGCACCATGTTGGGACCATCCGAAAGGGCTTGATCCGGGTCGGGATGGGTTTCTATGAACAGGCCATCGACACCAACCGCAACAGCAGCCCGCGCCAGATAGGGCACAAACTCCCGCTGACCGCCAGATCGTCCACCCAGCCCACCCGGTTGCTGCACCGAATGCGTGGCGTCAAAGGTGACTGGATAACCCAGCTGGCGCATGGTCGGCAGTCCGCGAAAATCACTGACCAGCGTGTTGTAGCCAAAACTGGTTCCTCGATCACACAGGATCAGACGGTCATTTCCAGCCGCGGCGCACTTGTCAGCTACGTTTTTCATGTCCCACGGCGCAAGAAACTGGCCTTTCTTGATATGCAGCGCACGTCCGGTTTCTGCGGCAGCGACCAGCAAATCGGTCTGTCGGCAGAGAAACGCAGGGATTTGCAGCACATCCACAACCTCCGCCACGGCTTTGCACTGTTCAGGCAGGTGCACGTCCGTCAGGACTGGCCGACCGGTCGTGCTCTTTATGTCTTCAAAGGCACGCAAGGTCTCGTCCAGTCCCATGCCGCGCGGGGCATCGGCGGATGTTCGGTTAGCCTTGTCGAAGGAAGCTTTGAACACCAGCGGCATATTCAGTGACGATGCCAGCTGGTGCAGTTGGTCAGCCAAGGACCGAACGGAATCTCGTGTTTCCGCCTGACAGGGCCCTGCGATCAGAACGAGCGGATGGTTTGCGCCGAAACTGACACCTTGATCAATCTGGACGGTCATGCCGATCAATCTCGACTGCGGACTGTCTTAGTTGACGGTCTTATCTGTGTCAGAAGAAGCAGCGCGAAGCTCTTGCAGGCCGGGTCCGTGGTAATGAACAAGGACATTCGTAAACGTCCGGAAAGCTTCCATTATATCCTCGATTTGGAGGCGGGTAATCATCAGAGAGTTGCTGAGCAGAACAGAGTTATCGGTGGGATTCACACTGAAAGACGGCAGGCCAACACCACCCGTGCGGAAATTGGCCAGCAGCAGATTGACGGCCATTTCGTGTGTCAGCTCTTCGAGCTTGATCGGAACTTCGGCGACGATATCCAAACAGTCTTCCCGAACGCCTTTCGCAAAAGCCACCACCATGTTTTCGCTGATGCCAATTCTGGCAATACCGCTTTCGTCAAAGGACAGGCCGTTTGCACCGAGTTCTTTAGCGATTGCCGCCAAGGCGTGTGCAGGGCTTGGGTAGCTCATCAAAATCTCCGACGTTTGGTTGTGGTCCTCGACCTGACGCAGTGGGTCGCACATTCCCCTTTGCCATGCAATGATGCTTTAGACTGAAAGGAACAGCC
>JBMTIF010000361.1:0-3235 GCA_049437045.1 Alphaproteobacteria bacterium
ACGGATGGTCGACTTCGGTAAAGGCCACTTCAATGGGCGCCGTGCGCTTCTCGCACAAAAGCAAAGCGGCCTGCGTACCCATCTGGTCAAAATCGAATTGGGTGGTTTCAAGCCAGCGGATGGTGCCCTGCTCTATCATCGCAAGCGCAAGGAAGTCGGACACGTCACGTCCGGCATCTGGTCCGCCACGACAAAAAGAAACATCGCACTGGCCGAATTCAAAGCCCCCTATGGCGGGCGCATTAAAGACGATCTGTGGGCTGAAATTTACGTCCATGAGGAAGGACAGTGGGACCGTCGTCTGGTCCCGGTCACCATCCAGACCGAACCGTTCTTCACCCATCCACGCGCGCGCCAGACGCCGCCATATCCGTATTGACGTTAGACCAAGGCAAATCACCATGACGCTATCAAATCAACCCGACACCGAAACGCTCCATGAATGGGATCGAAACCATCAGCTTCACCCTTGGGCAGCGATGGATGCTTGGCGGGGGTATGATAACATTCTGGTAGATCGGGCAGAGGGAATTTACCTGACCGATGGCAATGGCCGGAAGCTGTTGGACGGGCCTGCTGGGATGTGGTGTATGCAAATTGGCTACGGTCGGGAGGAAATGGTCGAGGCCATCGCCGATCAAGTGCGAAAACTGCCCTACACCTCCCCCTTTACCAACACGACAGAACCTTCTGCCATCCTGGCGAAAAAGCTCGCAGACCTTGCGCCGGGCGACCTGAACAACGTGTTCTTTACCACCGGTGGCTCGACGGCGGTCGATACCGCATTGCGGACGATGCACTTCATGAATAATCGTCTGGGGCGTCCAGAAAAGAAGATCGTGATCGCCCGGGAAAAGGGCTATCACGGGTCCACCTATCTCGCCCATACGGTGACGGGAAAGGAGCGTGACAAAACCAAATTTGACACCGAAAAGCGCCTTGTCCGCTTTCTGCCTGACGTAAATCCCTACCGTCGCCCCGATGGTATGAGCGTGGAAGAATGGTGCGATGAAAAGGTCGCCGATTTGGAACGTATGATTGCCGACGTTGGTGCGGACAAAATTGGTGCATTTATCGCTGAACCTATTCTGGCCTCTGGCGGCGTTATCGTTCCCCCGCCCGGCTATCACCGCCGCACCTTTGATGTCTGCAAGGCCAACGATATTCTGTACATCTCAGATGAAGTTGTCACCGGTTTTGGTCGGCTGGGCGAATGGTTTGCTTCTGAGAACGTTTTTGACATTCAGCCTGACATGATTACCTGCGCCAAGGGCATCACCTCTGGATACTTGCCGCTGGGTGCGTGCCTGATTTCTGACCGTGTTATGGAACAGTGCGCTGACCCTGAAGACCCGGTGCTGTTTTCCAATGGTTACACTTATTCGGGGCATCCGGTCGCCTGCGCAGCGGCGCTTAAGAACCTTGAAATCATGGAAGATGAAGAGATCTTTGCGCATGTGAAGGAAGTCTCTCCCCACTTCCAGAAGCGCCTGCGGGCGCTCTCGCGTTTCTCCATTGTTGGCGATGCGCGCGGGATGGGATTGCTGGGCTGTATCGAAGGCAAAGCCGAAGACCTCGAAGCTGAGCGTCAGTTGGGTCAAATGATTGATGAGGCCTGCGAGGAACGGGGTCTGCTGGTGCGTCCGTTGATCAATATGGCCGTGTTCTCACCGCCGCTGATCATCACACACGAGCAAATCGACGAAATGTTTGATATTCTGGAACAAGCACTGGAAGCCGTCGAGCGGCGACTGGGCCTGTAATGGTAAGAAAAGTCACAGCGTAAGGAGGAGAAACGTAACCCGCCAGCCTGTTCGTCAGAGGAGAAGAAACGACGAACCAATCCGCTGGCACTGGAACCACAAAGTAATATCGAGAGAGAGAGAAAATGAAAAAACTGATGAGAACAGCCCTTGTCGCAGTGGGGGCGGTAACGTTGATGAGCAGCGCTGCAAACGCGCAGGACTCTGAGCTGATCGTGTTTGACTGGGCGGGCTATGAAGACCCTGAGTTCTTTACCGCCTACACCGCAAAGCACGGCCAAGGCCCAACCTTTACCTTCTTCGGTGACGAGGAAGAAGCCTTCCAGAAGCTGCGCACCGGCTTCCAAGCCGATGCCGTACACCCATGCTCCCAGTCCGTCCCAAAGTGGATCGAAGCTGGTCTGATTGCACCGCTGGACACGTCCCGGATCACACGTTGGGACGAGATTGAAACGTCTTTCCGTGACATTCCGGCATTCCAGAAAGATGGTCAGTACTACTTCGTGCCCGTGGATTGGGGTAACACCGCAACGACCTACAACACCGAGCTGCTGTCCGAAGAAGCAGTTCAGTCGCTGCAGGCCTTTGCCGATCCTACGCACATGGGCCGAGTATCCCTGCCTGATAACGTCGACGATGCTTATGCTCTGGGCTTCCTTGCCATTGGCGTGAAAGACTGGGCCTCCGCAACGCCGGAGCAGTTTGCACAGGCGTCTGACTTCCTGCGTGCGGTTCACCAGAACGTACGTACCTATTGGTCCGACGGCGCATCTCTCTCGCAGCTGATGCAGAGCGGCGAGGTATATCTTGCTTGGGCGTGGAACGAGACCTTCTCGACCATGAGCTACGAAGGCTACCCGATTGCCATGAAGCGTGACACGGACGAAGGCGCGTCCAGCTGGGTATGTGGATACGCCAAGACCAGCAATGCTCCCGGCTCTGAAGACAAATTCTACGACTTCATCAACGCTTGGCTTGAGCCTGCGACGGCTGATTACATCGTGACATGGTGGGGCTACGGTCACTCCAACGCAGTTGCTATGGGCGGCATGTCCGAAGAGGACCTTGCTGCTGTGGGTCTGGAAACCAGCGAGAAGCTGCGTGCAGGTACCTTGTGGCAAGGCCCGGTGCCGTCCGCACTGCGGGAGATGATGATTGCTGAATTTGAGCTGATCAAAGCCGGCTTCTAAACAGCTAAAACAGCTGTCTATTCCGAAAACAACCGCCCTTTGGCCTCGTGCTGAAGGGCGGTTTCTTCTTTGGCTCGTTCCGTTGTCGGACTAGTCCGGCTTTTGACCGCGCAGATGGTGTGGGCAGTGTTCGCCGGTTTTTAGGACGACAATCATCTTTTCCCACGTATCCACCAGCCCCTGATGGAACTCTGAACCAAATTGTCGTTCCAGCTTGGCCCGTCCCTCACCTTGCAGATATGCCAATTCATCCACTGCGATGTCTCTGTACCAAGGGTTCCG
>JBMTIF010000362.1:0-3229 GCA_049437045.1 Alphaproteobacteria bacterium
GCCGCTCGGTCCGGCAACTGGGTGCCAAGCCAGGCGCGACGGCACAGGTTCCCGTGATTTTCGAGCCACGCGTTGCCGTGCGGATGTTCAGCTTGCTGATGGGCGCGATCAATGGTGAGTCCGTGGTCCGAGGCACATCGCTGCTCGCCGATCACGTGGGCAAGCCCGTCATCGCGCCGGAACTGTCGGTCTTCGAAGACCCGTTCAAAGAACGTGGGCAGGGTTCCCGCCCCTTTGACGGCGAAGGACTGCCAGTCAAGAAAAATACCCTGTTCGATAAGGGCGTTTTGACCACGCACCTCCATAACCTCGCAACGGCGAAGCAAGCCGGGGTCGAGCCAACCGGTCACGCCAGTCGCGGCGGTGCTTCTGTTGGTATTGGCTATGCAAATACGTGGCTCTCGCCCTCGGAGTTGTCAGTTGAAGATATGCTGAAAGAAGCGGGAGAAGCGTTTTATGTCACCAGCCTGATGGGGCAGGGCGCGAACATGATAACGGGCGATTACAGTCAGGGTGCGACCGGGTTCTGGGTTCGAAATGGTGAGCTGGCAGAGCCGGTGGAAAGCATGACACTGGGCGGGAAACTGCAGGACATGTGGATGGCAATGTCGGCCGCCAGCGACCTCACCTGGTTCGGCGGTATGGGCGCGCCAACCTTGCGGATGACCGGCCTGACCATCGCAGGCACTTAAGCGGTTGCAGCTGCTCCTCTATCGCCTCTTGACGTTTATCAGCGCGCCTGCGGCGTTGCTGATTTTTCTGATGCGGGGCGATGGACTGGCGCGGGTTTGGGACCGCCTTGGTCTTGGGCCGGGACGAAAAGAAAAAGCCCTATGGTTTCACGCCGCATCGGTTGGCGAATTTCGGGCGCTCAAGCCGCTTATCCTGCGGGATTGGCGGGTGCCGGTGGTTGTAACTGTGCAAAGCCGACAGGCCTTTGCTTTAGCGTCGGTGGAGGTGCCGAGCACCATTTCCGTGCACGCTGCGCCCTTGGACGCGCCCATTCTCTTTTCCGGTTTTCTCGACCGAATTCGGCCCTCAGCACTTGTGCTGGTGGAAAGCGAGCTTTGGCCCGGCTGGCTCACAGACTTAAAGAAACGAGGCATTCCTGCCGTCCTGCTTGACGGTGCACTGTCAGAAACCAGCGCCCGGCGATGGGCTGGATGGTCAGGGTTGGTGCGACCCATGACACAGGCACTGCAGTGGAGCACCGTTTCCAGCCTCCAGAGGAAAGCAGCATTCGAGGGCTTGGGGTTTGAGCGCGTAGAGATGGCCCTGCCACTCAAACTGGCGGGAAAGCCGCTTCCGGTCAGTGAGGGCCTGCTTGCCACTTGGCAGACGTGGAAGGGCCAATCCCCCTTGATCGCTTTCAGTAACGTTCATCGCTCAGAAATCACGGTGATCAAAGGGCTTGTGGAAGGTCTTGAGGGTACGGAAAAGATCATCATTGCTCCGCGTTACCCGGAACAGATTGGCGCATTTAAAGCAGCCTTTGGCGCGTCGAACGAACGCTTGGCCTATTGGACAGGCTTTGGAACGCTGGGCTCCCTCTATGCCCTGGGCGGCAAGGTGGTCATTGGTGGTGGATTTGATGCCAAAATTGGCTCTCACAACCCGCTGGAGGCGCTTCGAGCTGGTTGCCAGGTGGTTTGTGGTCCGCATGCGGGCAAGCAAGCGGACGTCTTGGGTCTGTTGCGCGACAGGGGGTTGGTGTCGCAAGCGAATGAATGGCCCGGCACGGCCAGTGATGTGACCGCGCTCGACGATTTGGCGGACGAGGCCGTTCAACAGGCCATCTCAACCGTAGAAAGCGTTCTCCTACAGCAATGAGCCTTGGTCATCTGCTGGCTTAGGCGGCTTTTTGGCGCGCGGCGGCGCTTTCGCCGGCTTGGGCTGAGTCGCATCCTGCCCTGCAATCACATCGACGGCACCATCGATGAAATGCAGTTTCAGGGCCATTCCTTCATTTACAGAACCAGCCCGGGGGATCACGGCACCATTGGTGTCGCTGACCCAAACATAACCCTGCTCAAGCAGTCGATCCCGGCTGTTGGCAAAGGAATCCAGCAGGCGTTGGGCGTTCTTCAGAACTTGTTGGTGCTGGTCGACGGCGCGTGTGCTGGCGCGCAGCATCCGATCAGCGAAGCGCTGGGCTTGCATGTTCTGGGACAGGGATTGAACGCGCTGACGCGAGGCGCTGTTCAGGCGATCACCGAGGCTACGGCTTTGTTCGGCCATACGCTGGAGTTTTTCGCGCGGGTGACGCACTTTGGCGGAAAGGGTATCCAGTCGGCTTTTCTGGGTTCGAACGGCACTTTCCAGTGCTCGATCCAGCCGTTGATCGAGGACATCCAAGGATTGACGGCGTTCATGCAGGAGACGGTTTGGGTCACCCAGTCCACGCGCCAGACCGGAGAGATCTGATCGCGACAGGGTGACACGGCGTTGCAGTCCCCGGCCTAGACGGGCTCCAAATTCTTCAATGCCAAGCAGCAGGTCTGCGCGCACAGGGACAGCCATTTCAGCTGCGCCAGTGGGTGTGGGCGCGCGGCGGTCGGCGACGAAGTCAATGAGCGTGGTATCAGTCTCGTGACCAACGGCCGAGATGATGGGAATGCTGCTTTCGGCAACGGCGCGCACCACGACTTCTTCGTTAAAACCCCAGAGGTCTTCGAGCGACCCGCCGCCTCTGCCAACGATCAGAACGTCTGGACGCGGGACGGGGCCGTTTGGGGGAAGCTCATTGAAGCCGTAAATGGCTTTTGCGATATCGGGCGCGGCTTTCTCACCCTGTACCGTGACAGGCCAGAGGATGACGTGGCGGGGGAAACGGTCGCTGACCCGGTGCAGAATGTCGCGAATCACTGCTCCAGTGGGGGAGGTTACAACGCCAATCACCCGCGGTAAAAAAGGGATGGGCAGCTTGCGATCGTTGTCGAAGAGCCCTTCGGCCATCAGCCGCTTGCGTCTGTCTTCGAGCAGTTTGAGCAAAGCGCCTTCGCCGGCAAGTTCCATGGACTCGATAACGACCTGATATTTCGAGCCACCGGGGAAGGTCGTCAGCTTGCCTGTGACGATAACTTCCATGCCTTCTTCAGCGCGGATCGTCAGCTTTGATACGGCGCCGCGCCAGCAAACCGCGTCGATAACGGCTTTTTCGTCCTTGAGCGTGAGATAAAGATGCCCAGAGCGATGATAGTTCGGGCGTGAGATTTCGCCGCGAATGCGC
>JBMTIF010000363.1:0-3224 GCA_049437045.1 Alphaproteobacteria bacterium
TGAAAGTTCCGGTCACGGTCATGCACCATCGCGATACGCCGCTGGATGGTACGGCCCCACTCTACCTTTACGCCTACGGCTCCTACGGCATGTCAATGCCCGCCAATTTCTCGATCAAGCGACTGTCGCTTGCGGATCGGGGCATGGTAACGGCAACCGCCCACATCCGTGGCGGCGCGGATATGGGCTACGGCTGGTATCTCGATGGCAAGATGGAGAAGAAAACCAACACCTTCCACGACTTCATCGCTGCCCGTGACGCCCTTGTTGAACGCGGTTGGGTCGATGGTGCCCGCGTTGGTGCTGAAGGCGGGTCAGCAGGCGGCATGCTTATGGGCGCCATCGCCAATATGGCGCCAGAAAAATTTGCCTCAGTCATCGGCGCCGTTCCTTTTGTAGATGTGCTGGCGACCATGCTGGACGAAACCCTGCCACTGACACCACCAGAGTGGCCGGAGTGGGGTAATCCGCTGGAGCACAAGGAAGCCTACGAGCGTCTCGCCGGTTATTCTCCCATTGATAACGTCGAGGCCAAGGCCTACCCCGCCATTCTTGCCACGGGCGGCCTCACCGACCCACGCGTGACCTATTGGGAGCCGGCCAAGTGGGTTGCGACCTTGCGCGAGCGGCGCACAGACAACGGTCTAACGCTGATGCACATGAACATGGGTGCAGGCCACGGCGGGGCTTCGGGGCGCTTTGACAGCCTGCGCGAAGACGCGCGCGAATGGGCTTTCATGCTTTGGGTCTTGGGAATCAAAGAGTAGGTGAGCATGAAAAGCCGTCGAACCATCCTGCATGCTGCCGTTGGCGGCGTGACTTGGGCCGCACTGCAGCCGGTTTGTGCCACCCCTGCGATGGCCCAGGGCATCGGTCTTAGCCGGGCCTTGGTCTACCACCCAAAGAAGGTTCCCGGCTCCCCGTGGCCCGGCCTGCCGCCATTTGAGACGCTGAACTACACTGGCAGAGACGGTCAGCCGCTGGCCGCATGGTACTGGCGCGGCTCACGTCCTACCGGCACACCCCTGACCGTGTTTTTTCACGGCAATGCCGGGAATTTCGAGGACTCCACGCGATACACCGCCGGATTGATTGCTGCCGGTTACCCGGTTTTGCTGCCGGAATATCGCGGCTATGGCGGCCTGCCGGGAAAACCGACCGAAATGGGCCTGCGCGCCGACGCTCAGGCAGCGCTGGAGATCGCACAGCAATTGGGATGGGCTGCCAAGAACACCATCATCACTGGTCACTCCTTGGGTGGTGCCCTCGCCTTTCACGCGCTCCATGATCAGGGCCAGACTGCACGCGGCGCAATCATCATGAGCACATTTACCAGTCTACCCGACATGGCCGGATTGGCGCGTGGGTTGATGGCCGATCAGTTCGACAATCTGACACTGGCTGGTCAGACCAAGGTTCCGGTCGCCTGGGTTCACGGCACCAAAGACCGCTTGATTCCCATCCGGCATGGTCAGACCTTGTTCAGCGCATTACCGACGCGCACGACCAAAACCTTCATCACCATCGACGCGCCTCATGCCGCCCAGCATTTGAAGTATCAGGCCGCTATGGTTCAGGCCTTGGAATGGCATCTGAGCCTGCAGCTCTAGCCCAATAAAAAAGGCCATCCTCCGCAAAGCGAAGAATGACCTTTACCGGCATCAAAGCCAGTTGTGTTTATGCCGAAGCGGGCTCCGCATCACTGCCGCTTTCTTCAGAGTAAACGAACAGCGGCTGGGCGCTCTTTTCAACTGCGTCCTTGTTGACGACGACTTCCTCAACACCCGACATGCCAGGCAGGTCGTACATGGGATCGAGCAAAATGTTTTCCATGATCGAACGCAAACCCCGTGCACCGGTCTTGCGCTTGATGGCCTTGGCGGCAACCGCCTCCAGCGCATCATCGGTGAAGCTCAGCTTGACGTCTTCCATCTCGAACAAGCGCTGGTACTGCTTGACCAAAGCGTTCTTCGGCTCGGTCAAAATCTGCATAAGGGCCGCTTCGTCCAGATCTTCCAGCGTCGCCACAACGGGCATCCGGCCAATGAATTCTGGGATCAGGCCGTAGCGCTGTAAATCTTCAGGTTCAACATCGCGCAGAATTTCACCGGTGCGGCGTTCATCAGGGCTTTGTACCGTTGCGCCAAAGCCCAGCGAGCTGCCCTGCGAGCGTTGGGAAATGATCTTTTCCAGCCCTGCGAAAGCACCGCCAGCGATGAACAGAATATTGGTGGTATCCACCTGCAGGAATTCCTGCTGTGGGTGCTTGCGTCCACCCTGTGGCGGCACGGAAGCAACCGTGCCTTCCATCAGCTTCAGCAGCGCCTGCTGCACGCCTTCACCCGATACATCACGAGTGATGGATGGATTTTCGGCTTTGCGCGTGATCTTGTCGATTTCGTCGATGTAGACAATCCCGCGTTGCGCCTTTTCCACGTTGTAGTCCGCCGCCTGTAAAAGCTTCAGCACGATGTTCTCAACGTCTTCACCGACGTAACCCGCTTCAGTCAGCGTCGTAGCATCAGCCATGGTGAACGGTACGTCCAGAATGCGAGCCAACGTCTGCGCCAACAGCGTCTTGCCGCACCCCGTTGGGCCAACCAGCAGGATGTTGGACTTGGACAGCTCAACATCCGTGGACTTCTGCGCATGGTTCAGGCGCTTGTAGTGATTGTGTACGGCAACCGACAGCACGCGTTTTGCCTGCGCCTGACCGATGACGAAATCATCGAGAATGCCGTAAATATCAGTTGGTGTTGGAACTCCTTCGGAGGACTTGGCGAGACCGCCTTTGCTTTCCTCACGAATGATGTCCATACACAGCTCGACGCACTCATCACAGATGAACACGGTCGGACCCGCAATCAGCTTCCGCACCTCATGCTGGCTCTTTCCGCAAAAGGAGCAGTAAAGCGTGTTCTTGCTGTCGCTTATTGTTCCGGACATCTAAATTCCCAAATCCTTGAAATCACTAAACAGACTAGAACTAAGAGACGGTTCTTGCAAGGCGCTGAGGTCGCGGCAGTTTGCCAGCCCCAAAAGCCGCCGCAACTCCCGTCCCGGAACTTACTCGGTTGGTTCAGTGCGCTTGCTGACAATCTCGTCGATCAGACCAAATTCCAGCGCTTCTTCCGGGTCCATGTAGTTGTCCCGATCCATCGCGGCATCGATTTCTTCGACCTTCTTACCCGTATGGTACGCATAGAGGCCGTTGAGCCGCTCCC
>JBMTIF010000364.1:0-3211 GCA_049437045.1 Alphaproteobacteria bacterium
GGACCCTGCCGGGATTTGACCGGCAGGCAGGCTATCCGCCGGCACAAACGCCTGAATCGCGTCATTCCATTGGGGTCTGGATCGGTGGTGCGAGGTCAGATGCACATTCGGGCTCCAGCCGCCGGAAACGGCGAGGGCGTCACAATGGACCCGCTCGCCGGTATTCAGCAGAACGGAGGACAGCGCCTTGCGCCCGGTTGTGTCAATCACCTGTTCATTGGCGTTAAGCACTCGAACGTTCACGCCTTGAGCCGAAGCGGATGCAGCCAATGCCCTGAGCTGGGCTTGATCTGCGCCAAAAGCGACGATGTTTTGACCCGGCGTCACGCCAAAGCGGTTGATGTAGGTGGAAACGGCACCAGCGAGCATGATGCCCGGCCGGTCATTGTTGGCAAAAGCGATGGGGCGCTCGGTTGCGCCGGTGGCGATAATCGCCTGTTTGGAATAGACCCGCCACAGCACTTGCCGTGGGGTGTCCGTATGGTGCGCAATGTGGTCGGTCTTGCGCTCCAACATGCCGTAGATGCCGTGATCGTAGGTGCCAAATACGGACGAGCGGCTCATCATGCGCACGTTGGGGAGGCTTTCCAGCTCAGCAATCGTTTTGGCCATCCAGTCGTGCCCCGCATGGCCCGCCAGCGAACCACCGAAAACAAAGTCCTGTTCAGCCAGCAGGACCTTGAGACCAGCGCGGCCTGCGGTTAGCGCGGCTTGGAGACCGGACGGGCCGCTTCCGATGACCAGCACGTCACAGTGCAAGAAGCCTTTATCGTAGGAACCCGTATCGTGCTCGCCACTCAACGCGCCCAAACCGGCAGCGCGGCGGATGATGGGTTCGTATACCCGCTCCCAAAAGGCGCGGGGCCACATGAAGGTTTTGTAGTAAAAGCCAGCTCCCAAAAACGCAGAGAACCAGTCATTGACCGCCATCACATCGTTCTCAAGGCTGCCGATGTGGTTCTGGGACCGGGCTTCGAGCCCGTGGAACACTTCCGTTACGGTTCCGCGTGCGTTCGGTTCCTGCGCACCATCGCGGCCAAGCATGAACAGGGCTGAAGGCTCTTCTGATCCGGCCGTGAAGATGCCGCGTGGGCGATGGTATTTGAAGGATCGCGCCACCAGTTTCACGTCATTGGCAATCAGAGCCGAGGCGAGCGTATCGCCCGGATGCGCTTCGTAGGCAGTTTCGTTAAAGGTGAACTTCAGCGTTTGCGAGGTATCGACAAGGCCGGTGCTCTCAAGGCGATTGGTCTGGCTCATGCTCCGCGTCCCCGCTCCAGCGCCACATCGCGCGCCAGCCTCACTTGAGTGATTTCGTGGGTTGTGGTGTCCCGCGTAACGACCAGCCAAGACCGGTCGCCTTGCTCGTGAAACCACAGTTCTTCATGCAGACCTGCCGGATTGTCGCGCAGGTACTGGTATTCGTAAAAGGCTTCGGCTGCGCCATCCTGTTCGCCGTCCGGGCGGTTAATCAGGGATGCATCGCCGAGGTAGACGAATTCTGCCGCATCGCGCGGCCCTAGCAGGGGGTGATTGATAATCATTGTGCTGAGACCTAGTGAAGGTTCGGCTGCGCGCCGACCCCTTTTTCATCGATCATGGCACCGCGCATGAAGCGGTCCAGACGGTATTCGGTTGCAACCTCGTGCGGTTCGTCACGGGCGAGCAGGTGGGCGTAGCAGTAACCCGACGCTGGGGTCGCTTTAAAGCCGCCATAGCACCATCCGCCGTTGAAATAGAGCCCGTCCACACTGGTTTTGTCGATAAAGGGTGAGCCGTCCATCGACATGTCCATAATACCACCCCAGGAGCGAACAACCTTGGCCCGACCCAAAGACGGCATCAAAGACATTCCGCCCTCGCACACGTCTTCGATCACGGGCAGATTGCCGCGCTGGGCATAAGAATTGTAACCGTCGATATCGCCACCAAACACCAGTCCGCCTTTGTCCGACTGGCTGAGGTAGAAGTGTCCGGCACCATAAGTGATGACGCCCGGAATGATTGGCTTCATGGCTTCAGAGACAAAGGCCTGTAGCACGTGGCTCTCAATGGGTAGGCGCAGGCCGGCAAAGGACATGACCTTGCTGGATGAACCTGCGACACAGACCGCAACTTTCTTGGCGCGGATTGGCCCGCGGGAAGTTTGGACGCCGGTGATTTTTCCGGCGGAAATATCCATACCTGTCACTTCACAGTTCTGGATGATGTCCACCCCACGCTCGCTGGCGCCCTTGGCGTAGCCCCAGGCAACCGCATCGTGCCGCACTGTGCCACCGCGTGGCTGGTACAGGCCGCCTTGAATGGGAAAGCGCGCATCGTCGTAGTTCAGCTTGGGGTACAGCTTGCGCACGCCGTCCTGATCCAGCAGCTCGGAATCAACACCAAACATCCGCATCGCATTGCCGCGTCGGGCATAGGCGTCTCGTTGGGCGTCGGAGTGGTACAGGTTCAATACGCCACGTTGGGACACCATGGCGTTGTAATTGAAGTCCTGCTCCAGATTTTCCCACAGCTGCATGGAAAACTCGTAGAACGGCTCATTACCGGGCAGCATGTAGTTCGAGCGGATGATGGTCGTGTTCCGACCTACGTTACCACCGCCAATCCAGCCTTTCTCGACCACCGCAACATTCGTGATGCCATAAACGTTGGAGAGGTAGTAAGCCGTGGCCAGTCCGTGGCCGCCGCCACCGACAATAACAACGTCATATTCCGCCTTTGGCTCGGCATCGCGCCACGTGGGGGTCCAGCCCTTGTTGCCCGTCAGGCCTTCCCAAAGAATGCGTAGAGCAGAGTAACGCACAAGCGCGCTCCAAAATCAGGTAAATCGTGGAGTGAGCTAACCGGCAGCACTCTGGCAAGTATTCCAAAAAAGTGCAGTTTCTTTTAACAAAAGAGACAAGCAGAGATTTGCGAAGAAAACGGGGTACACGTGACAACTGGAACACGGCGCGTTGGCATTGTTGGCATTGGTGGATTTTCGCTGATGTCGATGGCCTCTACTATCGAGCCATTGCGCGCGGCTAACCTCATTGCTGATCAAACCCTGTATGAGTTGGATTTCCTCTCAACTGCGGCTAGTGGGCGGTCTTCTGTTGGGTTGCAGATCCCCGGCGCTGTACCTTTGAGGGGCGCTGGCAAGCAGGAGTTCATTATCGTTGTGGCTGGCGGCGACCCGGTGGGACTGCTATACGGATTCGGCTTGTTT